>JAEWNX010000059.1 GCA_023461135.1 Pseudomonadota bacterium | reverse complement strand
TAATAATTCTTGTAGATGATGTCCGTGCCGTCGATCTCCGCGTTGACGTTCGGGATCTCCTTCAACGCGGCGATGCACGCCTTCACGAAGAAGCTCATGAAACCGAGCTTCACCCCGTGCTTCTTCTCGAAGCTCTCCTTGTACTTGCTGCGCGCCGCCATGATGGCCGACATGTCGGCCTCGTTGAACGTCGTCAGCATGGCCGCCGAGTTCTGCGCTTCCTTCAAGCGCCGCGCGATGGTCTGACGGAGGCGGGTCATCGGCACGCGCTCTTCGCGATCGCTGATCACGCGCGCTTGCAAGGGCGGATGCGGCGTCTGCTGCACCGGCGCCGGCTGCGAGCGCTGCTCGATGATCGCCAACGCGTCGGACTTCGTCAGGCGCCCGTCCCGGCCCGAGCCGGAGATGCCGGAAACATCGATGCCGCCTTCGGCGGCAATGCGCTGCACCGATGGCGGCGCCTGCTTGGTCGCGCCGTTGCCCGATTGCGGTTGCGGCTGAGGTTTCGGCGCCTCGACTTTGGGCTCAGCCTTCGGCGCTTCGACCTTCGGCTGCTGCACAGCGGGTTGTGCGCCCGCGCCACCCAAGCGGCCCAGCAACGCGCCGATGCCGACAGTCGCGCCCTCGGTGGCGACGATCTCGTTCAAGACACCCGCCTCGGGCGCCGAGACTTCGACCGACACCTTGTCGGTCTCAAGCTCGACCAGCGTCTCGTCCTTTTTCACGCTGTCGCCGGCCTTCTTCAGCCATTTGGCGACCGTCGCTTCGCTGACGCTTTCGCCGAGGGTCGGCACAACAATATCGGTCATCTCATTTCACTTCGTTGCTGGTGCATCGTGACTTGGCAGGACGGGCTCGCCGGAGCGAGTCCAAAACACGCCGTCATTGCCGTTGTTCTTCTGGACGAGCCGCACGCGGGTGGGGTCGAGGCCGCGCATGAGACGGGCGTTGACGGCGATCCGCTCGGCGTCGTCGTTTCCCGCTTGCGTCGAATGGGTGGCGCATCCGCAGGTGCGGCAGTGATGAAACTCCAGTTCCCGGTCGCCCCACATGTAGATGAACGTATCGGGCGGGCTGGCGAAGCGCACCTCGCGCTGCGGATAATAGGCCCAAAGGCCGCCATAGAGCCGGCAGTGCGAGCAATTGCAGTCCAGCACCCATTCGGGCTCTTCCACCTCGAAGCGGACGGCGCCGCAATGGCAGGAGGCGCTTACCTTGCTCATCCCAGCGCCTGCTCCAACAGCGCTTCGAGTTCCTTCAGATGTTTCGACATCAGCCCCGCCGCCGTCGACGCCGTGGCGGGACGCCCCGCGTAGCGCGCGCGCTTGGCCTGCACCGCGAGCTTTTCCAGCGTGAGTTCGATCCAGGGCGCGGCGAACGTCCAGCCGCCCATGTTCTTGGGCTCTTCCTGGCACCAGACCAGCTCGGCGTTCGGGAAACGGGTGAGTTCGTGGATCACCGACTTCATCGGCCAGGGATAGAATTGCTCCAGCCGCAGCAGATAGACATCGTCGCGACCGCGCTTCTCGCGTTCCTCCAGCAGATCGAAATAGACCTTGCCCGAGCACATGATCACGCGCGTGATCTCGGCGTCGGGCTTCAGCTTCACTGTCGTGTGCTCGCCGCCGAGCTGCGCGTCGTCCCACAGCACGCGGTGGAAGGACGTGCCCTCGGCCATATCCGCCAGAGTCGACACGCACTTCTTGTGCCGGAGCAGCGACTTGGGCGTGAACACGATCAGCGGCTTGCGGAAGTCGCGATGGAGCTGACGGCGCAGCGCGTGGAAGTAGTTTGCAGGCGTCGTGCAATTGACGACCTGCATGTTGTCCTCGGCGCATTGCTGCAGGAAGCGCTCGATCCGCGCCGATGAGTGCTCGGGGCCCTGACCTTCGTAGCCGTGCGGCAGGAGCATCACGAGACCGGACATGCGCAGCCATTTGCGCTCGCCCGAGGAGATGAACTGATCGATCACCACCTGAGCGCCGTTCACAAAATCGCCGAATTGCGCTTCCCACAGGGTCAGCGCCTTCGGCTCCGCCGTCGAATATCCGTATTCGAAACCGAGCACGGCTTCTTCCGACAGAAGCGAATCGATCACTTCGTAGTGCGCCTGGCCGTCGCGGATGTTGTTCAACGGCGTGTAGCGGGCTTCGCTTTCCTGATCGACGAAGTGCGAATGGCGCTGGCTGAACGTGCCGCGCGCGCTGTCCTGGCCGGAGAGGCGCACATGAAAGCCTTCGTCGAGCAGGGTCGCGAAAGCCAGGTGCTCGGCGAGCGCCCAGTCGATGTTCTGGCCTTCGTCGACCGCCTTGCGGCGCGCCTCGATAACTCGCTGCACCGTCTTGTGCATGTGGAAGTCGTGCGGGATATCGGTGATGCGCCGGCCTAGTTCGCGCAGCTTGGTCAGCGGCACTTCGGTCTTGCCGCGGCGATCGTCATCGGCGGGAAGCGTGAATCCCGACCACACACCGTCGAGCCAGTCCGCCTTGTTGATGCGATAGCCCTTGCCGGCGTCGAATTCGCGGTCGAGGAACGCGTTGAAGTCGCTGGTCCATTCGTCAATTTCCGCGTCCGAGACAATGCCTTCGGCGACGAGGCGCTTGCAATAGATTTCAAGCGTCGTCGGCTGCTCCTTCACGCGCCGGTACATGATCGGCTGCGTCATGGTCGGATCGTCGCCCTCGTTGTGACCGAAGCGGCGATAGCAGAACATGTCGATGACCACGTCCTTGCCGAAGAGCTGGCGATACTCGGTCGCCACTTTGGCCGCGAAGGTCACGGCTTCTGGATCGTCGCCGTTCACGTGGAAGATCGGCGCCTGCACCATGAGCGCGACATCGCTCGGGTAAGGCGACGAGCGCGAATAGTGCGGCGCTGTCGTGAAGCCGATCTGGTTGTTGATGATGAAATGCATGGTGCCGCCGGTGCGGTAGCCGCGCAGCCCCGACAGCGCGAAACACTCAGCCACCACGCCCTGGCCCGCAAACGCAGCGTCGCCGTGGATCAGCAGCGGCATCACGCGCGAACGCAATTGCTGCAGCGCTTCGCCCTCTTCCTTCCAGGTCGCGCGCTGCGCCTGCTTGGCGCGGGCCTTACCCAGCACGACGGGATTGACAATTTCGAGGTGGCTCGGGTTGGCGGTGAGCGAAAGGTGCACCTGGTTGCCGTCGAACTCGCGGTCCGACGAGGCGCCGAGGTGGTATTTCACGTCGCCCGAGCCCAGCACATCGTCCGGCGTCGCTGAACCGCCCTGGAATTCATGGAAGATGGCGCGGTACGGCTTGCCCATCACGGCGGCGAGTACGTTGAGGCGCCCGCGGTGCGCCATGCCGAACACGATTTCCTCGACGCCAAGCGCGCCGCCGCGCTTGATGATCTGTTCGAGCGCCGGGATCATCGCTTCACCGCCATCGAGGCCGAAGCGCTTGGTGCCGGGATGGCGCTTGTGCACGAATTTCTCGAAGCTCTCGCCTTCGATGAGCTTCTTCAGGATCGAGCGTTTGCCCTCCGGGGTAAACGCGATCGTCTTGTCGGGGCCTTCGATACGCTCCTGCAGCCAGCTTTTCTCGGCCGGGTCGGTGATGTGCATGAACTCGACGCCGAACGTCGAGCAATAGGTGCGCTTCAGGATCGCCAGCATCTCGGTGATGGTGGCGGTTTGCAGGCCAAGCACGCCGTCGATGAAGATCGGGCGGTCGAGATCTTTCGGTCCGAACCCGTAGCTCGACGGATCGAGTTCGGCCGGCGGCTGACGCACTTCGATGCCGAGCGGGTCGAGATTGGCGGCGAGGTGTCCGCGCGTGCGATAGGCGCGGATCATCATCAACGCGCGCACGCTGTCGCGCGCCGCCAATTGCACGTCGTGGTTCGAGGCGCCGGGCAAGCGGGCCGCGACCTTGCGCTCTAAATTATCCTGAAGCCCGGCCCAGTTGCCGTCGAGCAGCCTGGTTGTTTCCGTCGTCTTCGGCTGCGCCAGGTC
>JAEWNX010000058.1 GCA_023461135.1 Pseudomonadota bacterium | reverse complement strand
CACGATGGCGCTGATCCAAATCGTTCACGCCGCCGCGAACAGGCCACCGCCGTCATTGTTGGGATCGATGCCAAGCGGCGTGAAGAGGTGGAAGCTGACGGCGCCCGTCATCACGGCAAAGCCGATGAGCGCGCCAAGCGCGTTAAGCCGCTGCAGGCCGGGGAGAAGACCTACAATCAGCAATGTCGAAGCGAACAGCTCAGCCGTGCCGATCACGTATTGGCTGAACAGCCCCGTGTGACCGAACAATCCCGGCAAACCCAGCGAACCCGCCCAACCGTCAAGCCGGCCGAAAATCTCCTGCGTGTTCGGATGATCCGTGAACTTGAAGCGCAGGCTGTCCAGAAAAACGAGCGCAGCAAACGCCGAAATCCCGGCCGGCGCGTAGCGGATGATACGGTTGAGCATGTGAAACCCTCGATGATGGCAAGATCGTTCGAGGACGGGGCGCGGTTACACCGCGTCAGTTGTCGTCTCAATTGGACCATAGACGTCGAGACTCAGAGTAATGCCCCGCTCGGTCAGCAGGGCGAGAGTCTCGTAGCCGACTTCGATGCCTTCGTTGCTGTCCCTCAGCATCAGGCCAACGAATAGGTCGGGCCCATGTCTCTTGGACAGTTCGCGCCACGTAGCGAGGTCAGATGCGAGTGCGCCAAACAACTCCTGAATCTGGCTGTCGAGGTCGCCAGGTTCGCGCCTCTCGACGCGAAACACCCATCGTCCGGTCTTCTCGGTGCGCTCGCGTCCGTCTTTCGACCGGACGATTTCACCTTTGCGAGCGTTGGATGTGGGCTGCGCGCCAAGGCGCTCGGTCAACTCGTCAGGCTCAAGGTCATCACCGTAGAACCTGACCGAAACATGCGTCTCTGAGATAGCCGGCATGCGGCTTGACTACCAGAAGAAGAGCTCGATTTCACCAGCGCAGCAACCGCGCCCCAATCACCGCGCCGATCGCGGCGCACAGCGCAATCGCGACCACGTACCACGTCGTCACAAACGCCACGGAATCCACCGGGCAGTACATCGCGTACGCCATCGCGCCTACGCCGCCCGAGAGCGCGCCGATGGCGGCCCCCGCGAGCGTCAGGCGGGTCGGCGCGAACGAGCGCATCAGCCAGAGCAAGCCTGCGGCCGTCGGCGCGGCGAGGATCGGCACGATCACCACGCACCACGGAAAGCCGCCGCCCATCCAGGCCGCCATGCGCTCTTCCGGCGCTTCGCCCATCAGCGCGACGATCGTCGCCACCGCGCACACGCCGACGAACAACAGCACCGCGCCGATGCGCCAGCCGAGCGGGCGGCCCGGCTTCATCAGGCGCGCCGCCATCGGCAGCATCATCGCCGCAGCCGCCGCCGAGAACATCGCCTTCATCATCACCGGCATGCGCGCCACGCCAAGATCAGGACGCACGCCGATCCATAGCGCCACGATCAGCACTGCAGCCGTCAGGCCAACGGCCAGCGTCAGCGCCATGCGGCGCATCCAGCGCGGGCGCTCCGCCGGCTCGACGCCGCGCGCCAGCATGTCGATGAGGTGGTCGGTCTTCACGTCGTTTGCTCCTGGCCCATCAGACGCATCAGGGTCTTCAGGCCGCGATGAATGGAAATCTTGATGTCGGACTCCGAAAGCCCGGTGAGGGAAGAGGCCTCGCGCACGCTTTTCTCTTCCAGCTTCACCAGCCGGATCGCCGTGCGCTGCTTTTCGGGAAGCTTCTCCAGCAGCGTCGTCACATCGCGCTTGGCGTCGCTTGCTTCGTATTCGGGATCGGCGTCACCCACATTGAGACCATCCAGCGACGCGTGCGTCCGGTGCTTGGCGCGCCGCAAATGATCGATCAGCCGGTAGCGCGCGATCGCGTACATCCACGCTGTCAGCGGATAGTTCGGATCGTAGCTGTCGCGGCGAGTGTGCAGCGCCACCAGCGTCTCCTGCACCAGATCTTCCGCGTCCTCCGGCGCGCCGCGCAGGCGATTGCGGAAGTACGCGCGCAACAGCGCCGCCGCTTCCGTGAGAAACGTGCGGTGCGCGGCTTGGTCGCCGGCGAGCCCTTTCAGCATCAAGGCTCGGAGATGGGCTTCGTCGGCCATTCCCCTCCAAAGCCTCCTACGCCCGGTCGCTGCGGCCGGTTACGCCTTGCGGAACGGATCGGCTGGATAGACGCCGAGAATGTTCAGCGAGCTGGAGAAGAAGCGCAGCTCTTCCAGCGCCAACTCGACGGGACGCTGCGCCGGGTGCCCCTCTATCTCCGCGAAGAACATGGCCGCCGCGAATGCGCCGCCTTCGATGTAGCTCTCCAGCTTGGTCATGTTGACGCCGTTCGTCGCGAACCCACCCATCGCTTTGTAGAGCGCGGCGGGCACGTTGCGCACGCGGAAGACGAAGCTGGTCATGCAGGGGCCGTTGTCCGGCGGCGCCTCCTCTTTCTCGCGCGAGAAGATGAGAAAGCGCGTCGTGTTGTGCCCGGCGTCGGCGAGATCGGCCTTCAGGACCTTGAGGCCGTAGAGTTCGCCCGCCAGCGTGGAGGCGAGCGCGCCGATCCTGGGATCGCCCAATTCTTTCACTTCGCGCGCCGCGCCCGCCGTGTCGGCGGTCTTCACCGCGATGACGCCGAGTTCGCGCAAGTGCTTTCGGCATTGCCCCAGCGCTTGGGGATGCGAGCGCACCTGCGTAAGGTTCTCCAGAGTCGTGTTGGCGAGCCCGAGCAATTGGTGGCGGATCGGCACGAAGCGTTCGCCGACAATGTAAAGCCCGCTTTCGGGGATGAGGTGGTGCACGTCGGCGACGCGGCCGAACACGGAGTTCTCGACGGGGATCATCGCCAGCCGCGCCTGGCCCTCGGTCACCGCCGCGAACGCATCCTCGAAGCTGGCGCACGGCAATGGCTCCAGCGCCGGAAATGCTTGCTGCGCCGCCAGATGCGAGTTCGCCCCAGGTTCGCCTTGAAAAGAGATACGCTCGGCCATACGCCGCGAGCGTTAGCGCAAGCGGCCCGGGCGCGGTAGAGGCCTCACGCCTGGCGCGCGTCTGACGACAGCGTTAGAAGTTCATGCGCCCGGGGGAAATGAAATGAGACTGTGCATCGTCGCCGCGTCCGCGTTGGCTCTTGTTGCGTGCACCCAGGAAGCCGCCGAGCAATCTACAGATGTCGCAGAGAATGGTTGCTGGGCGTCGGCTAGCGGCGCCTGGGAAGGACTGCACGTCGAAGCCAGCGCTAACGGCGCCGATTGCGCGCAGGCGGAAGCAACGCTCACGATCCGCAACGCCGGCGGCGTGCTGTGGTCGGAAACGTATCCCGCGTCCGAGGTGATGGTGCTCGCAGGTGCGGAGTCCGTGGAGGACATGCAGCGGCGCCTCAACGAATGGGTGAACCCGCCCGGGGCGGCGCGCAACAGCACGGGCGACTTGCCGGTGTGGGCCGCCGGCGCGCAAAATCCGATGAGCGGCGAGTTTCCGTTCTACGCCGAAGAGGGCGTCGACCGCGCGCGCTACGAAACGCTGCGCGGCGCCGACGCGCCGATGTTCTGCTTCGTGCAAGGCATGGAAAGCGAAGCATGCCTGACATTGGAGAACGGCCGGCTGACAAAGATCGGCGCGCAGAGTTTTCCTGGGTAAGTTAGGCCCGAGCCAACGCCCTCCGCGCCGCTTCCAAATCCGCGGGACTGTCCACGCCCTTCGGGAAATCATCGATCGCGTCGGCGCGGATCGTCATGCCCATCTCCAGCGCGCGCAATTGTTCGAGTTTCTCGCGTTGTTCGAGCGGCGAGGGCGAAGCTGCGACGAAACGCGCGAGCGCGTCGCGGCGGTACACATAAATGCCGACGTGCCGCTCGATCGGGCCGTCGCCCCATGGCGCTGGGGCGCGTGTGAAGGCGAGGCAGCGCCCGTCCACGGCGCGGATCGCTTTGACGACATTCGGATTGTCGCGGTCGGCCGGATCGCTCGATGGGCAAACCAATGTCGCGATATCGGCGCCATCGCGCAGCGCAGCGACCGCGCGCGCGACGTCCTCGGCGCGCATGGTCGGCATGTCGCCCTGCAAATTCACCGCGACGTCGTAGCGCCCCGCCGGATCGAACGCCTCCAGCGCGGCGTGCACGCGGTCCGACCCGCTCGGTAAATCCGGATCCGTCAGCGTCACGTTCGCGCCGGCCTTCAGCGCAGCCTCCGCGACGTCTTCCTCGGCCGCGGCGACGAGCACGGGTCCCGCGTTTGCGCGGCGGCCAATCTCCACCATCCAGGCGATCATCGGCCGTCCGTGGATATCGGCAAGCGGCTTGCCGGGAAGTCGCGTGGAAGCCATGCGCGCGGGGATCACGATCACAGAGGTCATGGCTTGGCGGCTTGCCGTGCGGCGGTTCGCCGCGCAAGGCGCCTCGCGCCTCATGACGCACGTCCGCCCGCTTGGCGCGAGCCCCGACGCAGGCCATAACCCGGCCCATATTTTCCACCCTCAGGGCAGGGCGCATGAGCGATCTCAGGTTCAATTCGATCGCCGGAGCGGTGTTGGCTTCGGTGCTGGGCGTGATGGGCGTCGGCGTCGCCGCCGACACACTCATCCATCCGAATTATCCCGAGAAAGCCGGCTTCCTGCCTGAGGTGACTCTGGATTCAGGCGGCGGACCGGCGACGCCGGCTGGCCCGCCGGATTTCGGCCGGCTGTTCGCCGATCAGGCCCAGCTCACCGACTTGATCGCGCGCGGCGAACGTGTCGTGGCGCAGTGCCGGTCCTGCCATACCTTCGACGCCGGCGGCGCCAACGGCATCGGCCCTAACCTGCACGACGTGTTCGGCCGGCAAGTCGCCAGTCACGGCGGCTACGAATATTCGCCAGCCATGGAAGGACACGGCGGCAGTTGGGATTATCTCGCGCTGAACGAATTCCTGCGCTCGCCGGCGGGCGTGGTGCGCGGCACGAAGATGGCGTTCGCTGGCCTGCGCAATGACGAGGAGCGCGTGGCGATGATCGCGTACTTGCGCTCGATTTCGCCGAACAACGTGGCGCTCCCCGCGCCGCTGCCGGAAGCGGCGCCCGCTGAAGAAGAAGGCGCGACGCCTGCCGCAGGCGAGGGCGCTGCGCCCGCGCCTGCCGAAGGCGAAACGAAAGCGCCAGCCGCGCCGCACTAAGCAATCGGACCATTCCGCATACGAAAACGGCGTCCCGCTCACGCGAGACGCCGTTTCTGTTTCCGCTAAGACGCCCTCTACGAGGCGACTTGGAACACAGGCCGCGTCGCCACGGTCTGTTCGCCGCCGACGATGGTGGCGCCCAGTTGTTCCAGGAACGCATCGCCCTTTTCGGTGCGCTCGACGAACACGTTGCGTCCGTCCTTTGGGTCGCGCCGGCGCTGTACGAAGCCGAGCCGCGACAGCGTGTCGAGCGCCCGGGTGATGGCCGGCTTGCCGACGTTCAGCGCCGAGGCCAGGCCCCGCACCGTGTGCGGCGCCGGCTGCAGCCGCACCGTCATCAGCACCGCCAATTGGCGGGCCGTGAGGTCAGGCGCATCCGAGCGCACCGTGCTGACGGTAACCCGACGCCACAAATCCAATGCTTCCACTTGATCGCGAACCAGGTCCATGCCGCTCCCCTGTGCTTGAATCGCAAGTGAGAGGATTCGCCGATTTGGTGGTTGGTGCAAGTGCGAAACCACAAGATGTTGTGGAATGACCGAAATGATTAACCAAATCTTGACGGCGCAGACCGAAACGATCCGGACGCGGCAACGGCTGCGAGGTACTGAAAAAAATCTCCGTCGAGCGGCCTATGGTTTGGCGGATGGCGCGCCGAACCTCGCTTTGATCACCGCCCAGGTGGCGCGAAGCGCTTGCGCGTCGCCGCCGGCGGGGCGTGATGGCTTCTCCTTCGGCGCCCAAGCGAAAATGTCGAAGTGCGCCCACGCCGGCGCATCGACGAAGCGGCGCAGGAACAGCGCCGCGTAGATCGAGCCCGCGAACGCGCCGTCGCCAGTGTTCTTCAGATCCGCGATCGGGGAGTCCATCTCTGGTTCGTACGCATCCCAGAGCGGCATGCGCCAAATCGGATCGCTCGTTTCGGCTGACGCGTTCGTCAGGTCAGCCGCCAATGTGTCGTCGTTCGCATAGAACGGCGGAATATCGGGTCCGAGCGCCGTGCGCGCGGCGCCCGTGAGCGTGGCGAAGTCGAGCAGCAAGGCAGGCTTGTCTTCACACGCGCGCGTCAGCGCATCGGCGAGGATGAGGCGGCCTTCGGCGTCTGTGTTGTCGATCTCGACAGTGAGGCCTTGGCGGCTCTTGATGATGTCGCCCGGCCTGAATGCATCGCCGGAGATGGCGTTTTCGACCACGGGCAAGAACACGTCGAGCTTCACCGCCAGGTTCGCGTCCATCACGATCTGGCCGAGTGCGAGCGCGTGCGCTGCGCCGCCCATGTCTTTCTTCATCA
Source organism: Pseudomonadota bacterium (assembly GCA_023461135.1). Lineage (GTDB taxonomy): Bacteria > Pseudomonadota > Alphaproteobacteria > Caulobacterales > Aquidulcibacteraceae > Vitreimonas. The sequence continues at coordinate 6,695 of JAEWNX010000058.1, read as the reverse complement.
GCCGCATGCCCGCCGACGGCTTGATGTCGAGGCCGCCGGTATCGAAGCACACGCCTTTGCCCACGAGCGCCACGTGCGGCGCATCCGCATCGCCCCACGACAAATGCAACAGGCGCGGAGCCTGGTTCGAGGCGCGCCCGACGGCGTGGATCAGCGGATAGTTCTGCTTCAGCAACTCATCGCCGACGATCGCCTTGAACTTCGCGCCGTACGCGCGCGCGACGCTCTCCGCGGCCGCGTGCAGCGCCTCCGGGCCCATGTCGCTCGTCGGCGTGTTGACCAGATCGCGCGCCAGCCATGCCGCGCGCGCGACGCGCTCGGTTTCTGCGCGGTCCGCGCCTTCCGGCAGCACGAGACGCGGGGCGGGACGCTTGCGCTTCTTGTACCGGTCGAACGCGTAGCTCCCGAGGCCCCAGGCGATCGCGACCTGCGTTGGCGCGAACTCGCGCGGGCAGAACGCGAACTTGTAGTCGCCGGCGGGCAGATGTTGCGCGAGCGCGCCGATCATCATGACGTTGGCCCTGTCGCCGACGCCGAACAGCACGCGCTCGATGGTCCCGTCCGTCGCGGGCACGACCAGGATGCGCCCGCTCTGCGCCTGGAAGTCGTACGCCGTCGCCAGCCGGCGCAGCGTTTCGGAGTGGCGTTCGTTCCACTGCCGCCACTCGCCGGTGCGCAGCACGTAAATCGGAACTGCGGCGACGTTGTCATTGAGAAACGGGAGATCGGTCATGTGACGTGTCCTAGCCCGCCATTAGCGCTTTGTTGAGGGCTGCCGGGCATCGTTAGCCGCTTATTAGGATTCGCCGATGACCCGCCTTCCGCTCGCGCTGCTCGCCGTCTCCGCCTTGGCCGCCTGCGCCACGACCGGGCAGGGCGCGTCCCAGGATGTCGCCGCCGCAACGGCGCCCCGCGCACGGACAATCGATCGCGAGGCGCGCGAACGCATCGTGCGCGAGGACATGCTGACCCAGATGGCGTTCTGGGCCGGCGAATATCAGACGTTCCCGAACGATCTCGAGGCCGCGCAGCGCTTGGCCGACGCGCTTCGCCGCGGCGGGCGCGCCGATCGCGCCGCGCAGATCGCCGCCGAAGCGCTGTCCCGCTTCCCGGAAGACCGCGGTCTGCTCGCCACCTATGGCTACGCGCAGATCGCTTCGAACCGCCCGCACGAAGCGCTGCGCCCGCTTGCGCTCGTTGCGCAAGCCGAACCGGAAAATTGGCGCGTGCGCTCCGCGCTCGGGGCGGCCCTTGACCAGCTCGGCCGCTTTCCCGAAGCGCGCCGTGCGTATCAGGAAGCGCTGGCGATCGAGCCGGCCAACGCGCGCATCCTCACCAATCTTGGCGTCTCGCACATCATGGCCGGCGAGCCGGCGGACGCCGAACGCTATTTGCGTCAGGCGGCCGACCAGCGTGGCGCGCCGCCGGAAGCACGCCAGAACCTGGCCATCGCGCTCGCGCTGCAAGGGCGCTTCGACGAAGCCGAACAGATCGAGCGCGTAGATCTGCCGCCGGCCGCCGCTGCCGAGAACATGCGCTATCTGCGCAGCCTGCTCTCCGATCCGCGCCGCTGGAACGCAGTCCGCGGCCGCGAAGGCTGACGCGCTCTCATTCGATCTAACAGCGCTGAAGGCTAGTTGCCGTCCATCATGTGGCTGACCTGGATCAGCGCCGGGCCGATGATGACGGCGAACAGCACGGGCAGGAAGAACACGATCATCGGCACGGTGAGCTTCGGGGGCAGGGACGCCGCCTTCTTCTCCGCTTCCGACAGACGCAGATCGCGATTTTCCTTCGCCATCACGCGTAGCGCCTGGCCGACGGGCGTGCCGTATTTTTCCGCTTGCGTCAGCGCCATCGCTACGGCCTTGACGCCCGGATGGTTGGTGCGGCGCGCGAGGTTTTCGTACGCCATGCGACGCTCGGGGAGGTAGGAAAGCTCCGCCGTCGTCAGGGCGAATTCCTCAGCCAGCTCCACAGACGCCGGGGCGATTTCCTGGCCGACGCGTTGCAGCGCCATTTCGATCGACATGCCGGCTTCGACGCAGATCAGCATCATGTCGAGGCTGTCCGGGAAGGCTTCCATGATCTTGGCGCGCCGTTTCTCGGCGAGATTGCTGAGATACATGTTCGGCGCATAAAAGCCCGCGGCGATGCCGCCAACCACGATCGCCAGCTTGAGGTGCACGGCGTGATGGGCGCCGAAGAATAACACGTAGACAATCGCGGCCACGCCGAACGCGATCGGCAGCGCGGCGCGGTAAAAATAGAACATGGTCTGCGCGGCGTTGCCGCGAAGGCCCGCGCGTACAAGCTTATCGGTGAGAGTGTCGTCCGCCAGCGCTTTTTGCAGGTTGAGCTTATCGACAAGGCTCTTGGCGAAGCTGTTGGCGTTCTTGTGCTGCAAACTGCCAATGCCCTTCGCAAGATCGGCGCGGCTTTTCTTGCGCAGCTCTTCGCGCTTTTTGGCGACTTCCTTCAGCCGCGAGCCCAGCTTGTTCTCGGCAAGGCTGGGCGCGGCCAGCGTCACGATCGTGCCGAAGCAAGCAAGCGCGGCGAGGGCGCCGGCGACGTTTACAGGATCGGTGAGTGTTTCGACGAGATTCATGGCCGCCTCAGAATTTGAAGTTGACCATGCGGTGCATGATGAAGATGCCCATGGACATCATCACGGCTGCGCCGAGCAGAACGAGGTTGCCCACCGGATCGGTCCAGAGGATCGAGATGTATTGCGGGCGGGTGAAGTAGACCATTGTCATCACCACGACCGGCAGCGAACCGATGATCATGGCCGAGGCCTTGGCTTCTGCGGAGAGCGCTTTCACCTTCTCCTTCATCAGCTTGCGCGCGCGCAGCACGGCGGAGAGGTTGCCGAGCGATTCCGAGAGATTGCCGCCGGTCTTCTGCTGGATGACGAGCACGATCGAGAAGAAGTTCACTTCCGGCAGCGGCATGTGGTCGTACATGCGCTGCATGCCTTGATCGAGCGGCACGCCCATGGCTTGTGAATCGCAAAGCGCCTGGAATTCGCTCTTGAGCGGCTCGGGGCTTTCCGCCGCGATGATGCGCAAGCATTGGTTCAGCGGCAGGCCCGACTTCACACCGCGCACGATCACGTCGATGCCGTCGGCCAATTGGTTGGAGAACTTCTTCTGACGGCCGCTGACGAGGACATGCAGGAACCAGCGAGGCAGGCCGAACATGCCGATGAAGAAACCCATCGTCGCGCCGATCGGTCCCTGGATGATGAGGCCCGCGATCGCAAGCACGCCGCCGGCGACGGCGGAAAAAATCCAGAACACGGTGGGGGAGAGATTTATGCCGGCCTGTGCGATCAGACCTTTCACGGAAAGGCGGCGCCGGCGCGATTGCTTTTCGTTGGCCGAGAGCTCGCGCAGCGCTTCTTGCGTCGTCTGGCGGCGCTTCAGCGCGGCGATGTCCGCGGCCTGCTTGCGCCGATCGACTTTGGCCGACCCGGCCACCGCTTTGACGCGCTTGCTCGCGGTCGCCGGCTGGCCTGCGCCGCTGAACGCCAAGCCTGCGCCGCCGATTGCGACGAACGCGAGTACGGCGATCATGAGCGAGGGATCCATCAGGCCTGCTCCGTTTCGTCGAGCGCCTGCGCCAGTTCTTTCTCGAGGCCGAAATAGCGCGCGCGCTCCCAGAAGCGCGGGCGGCCGACGCCCGTGCCCTTGTGGCGACCGATGATGCGCCCGTTCTGATCTTCGCCTTGGATTTCGTAGACGAGCAGATCCTGCGTGATGATGGTCTCACCTTCGAGACCGAGCACTTCGGTGATCTGCGTGATGCGGCGCGAACCGTCGCGCAGGCGCGCGGCTTGAATGACGACGTCGACGGCGGCGACGATGATTTCGCGAATGGTCTTGGGCGGCAATGAGAAACCGCCCATCGTGATCATCGATTCGAGACGGGAGAGGGCCTCGCGCGGCGTGTTGGCGTGCAGCGTGCCCATCGAGCCGTCGTGGCCCGTGTTCATGGCTTGCAGCAAGTCGAACGACTCGCTGCCGCGGACTTCGCCGACGATGATCCGCTCAGGACGCATACGCAGGCAGTTCTTGACGAGGTCGCGCATGGTGACCTGGCCGGTGCCTTCGAGGTTCGGCGGCCGCGTTTCGAGGCGCACCACGTGCGGCTGTTGCAGTTGAAGTTCGGCCGCATCTTCGCAGGTGATCACGCGCTCGGTCGGGTCGATGAACGCAGTGAGCGTGTTCAGGAGCGTCGTCTTGCCCGAACCCGTACCGCCGGAGATCAGCACGTTGCATCGGCACGCGCCGATGATCTGCAGGATCTTCGCGCCGGCAGGCGAGATCGAGCCGAACTCGACCAGGTTCGAGAGCTTCAGCTTGTCTTTGCGGAATTTCCGGATCGTGAGCGTCGGGCCGTCGATCGCCAGCGGCGGCACGATGACGTTGACGCGAGACCCGTCAGGCAAGCGCGCGTCGCAGATCGGCGAGCTTTCGTCGACCCGGCGGCCGACCTGGCTGACGATGCGTTGGCAGATGTTCATCAACTGACCGTTGTCGCGGAAGCGGATGCCCGTCTTTGAAATCTTGCCGTTGACTTCGATGAAGACAGAGTTCGCGCCGTTGACCATCACGTCGGCGATGTCGTCCCGTGCGAGCAGGGGTTCGAGCGGGCCGTAACCCAGCACGTCGTTGCAGATGTCGTCGAGCAGCGCTTCCTGCTCGGCGATCGACATCACGACGTTCTTGATCGAGATGATCTCCGCGACGATGTCGCGGATTTCGTCGCGCGCGCTTTCCGGATCGAGCTGCGCGAGCTGCGTCAGATCGATGGTTTCGATCAGCGCGTTGAAGATGGTCGATTTGACGCGGTAGTAGGCTTCGGAGCGAAACTCCGGCGTTTCGGTTGCTTCCGCAGACGGCTGCAGGCGCGAAGCCGGCGGCGGCGCAGACGCGGCGGCTTTTGGCGCGGGCGCAGATGCAGGGCGCGGCCCGGTCGCCGGCGCGGCCGGACGAGCCGCTACAGGCGCAGCAGGTTTCGCCGGCGCGGCCGCAGCCGTTGGCGTCGTTGGCGCAGCGTTCGGAGCATCGCCTAGACTTCGCTTGCCGAACATTCAGGCCCCTAACGCTTCAGGAACGGGATCTTGTCGGCGAGAGTCGCTTTCTTCGCCTCCACCGGTTTGCGCCCCGTGAGCGATGCGGCGAGCGCATCGATGGCGAGCGCGGTCTTCGACTGCGCAGCCACTTCGCCGATCATCTGGCCGTTATTGGCGGCCATGCCGAACAGCTGGGGGTCGAAAGGAATGGACGCGACCGGCTCGGAGCCGAGCGCTTCCGCAAAATCCTTGAACGGAATTTCGGGGCGCTTCGGCACGCCCACCATCGACAGCACCACTGTCGGAGGGGAATCGTACGGGCGCATCGCCTTGAGGAGATCGATGATGTTCTTGGTGTTGCGGAGCGAAGCGAGGTCGGGTCCCGCGACGATGATCGCATCGTCCGCGGCGAGCATCGTGTGCTTCACCCAGGACGTCCACGCATGCGGTAGATCGAGCACTACGTAGGGGCTCGTGCGGCGCACGCGTTCGATCACCATCTCGTAGGATTGCGGATCGAGTTCGAATTCGCGCTCCAGCGTCGCCGGCGCCGTCAACATTTGCAGGCGCTGCGTTTGCTTCGTCGTCACGCGCTCCAGGAACACGTCGTCCACGCGATCCGGCGCCATCAGTGCATCGGCGATCGATTGGGGCGGGTCTTGATTGAAGTCGAGCGCGGCGGTGCCGAAGGAAAGGTCGAGGTCGAGCAGGGTGGCGCTCGATTCCTGGCGCTCCGCGATCGACCAGGCGAGATTGTGCGAGATGGTCGAGGCGCCGATGCCGCCGCGCGCGCCGATCACGGAGATGACGCGGCCAGCGAACGGCTTGTCGGGATTGACGTAGAGACCGCACACCGTGCGGATGAGATCGAGCGGCTGCAGCGGCGGCACGATGTATTCGCTCACGCCGCGGCTCATCAGCTCGCGGAAGAGGGCGATGTCGTTGACCGCGCCGATGATGACGACCTTGGTGCCCTCCTCGATCACCTGCGCCAGGCGATCCAAGGTGTGCAGCATCTGCTGGCCCTGCATCAGCGTGTCGAGGATCAGCAGGTTTGGGCTCGCTTGCGCGGCGAAGCGCGCAATCGCGCCATCCATGCCGCCGGATTCCACCGTGATTTCAGCGCGCGCGAGACGACGGTCCGCGGCGATGCCGGAGACGATGTCGGCGATCTCGGGGCGGTCGCACGCCGCGTGGATGGTGATGCGCGGCACCGGCTGTTCGGTGATGCGGACTTCGCCGCGCGTATGCTGGACGACCTCGGCCGGCGGGACCGTGAGGCCGAACGGGTCTTCGCTATCGAGCGGCGGGGCCGCTTCATTGGCTGGGGCGGGCGGCGCATCGGCGTCGAACGGGGGCAGCTCCTCAACGCCTTCGAGATCCCCAAGGCCGAAGGTATCGTCCTCATCGAGAACGAACTCCTCTTCGTTGCCGAGGCTCCAGGCGGGATCCGGGTTGCTCATGCTCAGGGGCCCTATTGCACCGCGTTGCTGATGGCGATGCGCTCGTCGCTTGAGCGCGGCGCATGCGTCTGTTCGCCCGCGCGGTAGGCGTCCAAGACCGTGTCGCGGCGACCGGAGTCGCGCGCATCTTCAGCGCGCGGCCGCAGCAGGTC
>JAEWNX010000057.1 GCA_023461135.1 Pseudomonadota bacterium | reverse complement strand
CGATTAGCCAGACCGGGCCCAGTTCGCCGCGCTCGGCGCGGCGGCGCGCCTCCAGGACGGTGGAGTCGATTTCCTCGAACGTCTCGACAGGCGCGGCGCCGTCGATCATCGCACTCGCTTTCGTCGTCAGAACCACATCCGCACGGCGGCGTCGGTCCATTGTTCGAGCGCGCCGAGCGCCAACACCAGGATGGGGAAGGTCAGCGCCGCGGCGGCGGTCGCCGTCACCATGATCGTGCCGGTGGCGGGCTGCAACTGTTCCGCCGGCGCGCTGAACCAGATCGAGGCGAGCAGACGCAGATAATAGGCCGCGGCCACGACGGCGGCGACGGCTCCCAGCACGGCGAGCCAGACGAGCCCCGCCTGCACCGCCGCGGTGAACACCAGCAGCTTGCCAATGAAGCCGGCGAAGGGCGGGACGCCGGCGATGGAGAAAAGCAACATGGTGAACAGAGTCGCCATCCATGGACGGCGCTGGGCGAGACCGGCGAGGTCCGCGACCGTTTCGGCGGGCTGGCCGTCGCGGCGCATGGCGAGGATGAGCGCGAAGATGCCGATGTTCGCCGGCAGATAGAGCGTCAGATAGAGGAGCGCCGAAGACGGCCCGTGCTCCACGCCGGCGGCCAGCCCCATCAGCGCAAAGCCCATGTTGCCGATCGACGAGTACGCCATCAGGCGCTTCAGGTTCGTCTGCATCAGCGCCGCTATCGAGCCCCACACCATCGAGATCGCCGACAAGGCGACAATGACTTGGCGCCACTGGTCTTCGAGGCCGGCGAACGGTTCGTAGAGCACACGCGCCATGAGGGCGACGGCGGCCACTTTCGGCGCAGCGGCGAAGAACGCCGTGATGGGCGTCGGCGCCCCTTCGTAAACGTCCGGCGTCCACATGTGGAACGGCGCGGCGCTCATCTTGAAGCCGATGGCGCAGAGCATCAGCACGAGCCCGAAGATGACGCCCAGTCCGCCGGCGCCCTCATCGATCGCCGCGGCGATGGCGTCGAAGCGGATCGATCCGGTGAAGCCATAGACGAACGATGACCCGAACAGCAGCACGCCGGAAGCGATGGCGCTGAGCACGAAATACTTGAGACCCGCTTCCGAAGAGTGCGCATCGTCGCGCCGCCAGGCGGCGAGCACATAGGCCGAGAGGCTCTGCAGCTCGACGCCGACATAAAGGCTGATCAGGTCCCGCGCCGAGACCATCACGAACATGCCGAGCACAGCGAGCACGATCACCACGGGAAATTCGAAGCGGCGCTCGCGCGTCTGGATGAAGTGATCGGCGCCGAGCGCCAGGGTCGCGGCGGCGGAGAGCGCGATCAGCACCTTGGCGATGACGCCGACGCCGTCCACCACCATCGAACCCTGGAAGAGTTCGACCGGGGCCACCGGGCTGTTGGCGAGCGCGACGCCGCCCGCGGCGACGAGCGCGACGATGGCGGCGGCAGAAAGCCAGCCGAACGCCTTCTCGGTCGACCACGCGCCGATGACGACGGCCGCGAGCGCAAAGCCGGCGAGGATGAATTCAGGCCAGGCGTGGCCGTAGCTCGCCATCAGATCTTGCATGGGCGAGATCATGGGGCGGCTCCGGTTGCGTAGAAGGCGGCGATGCTTTCGGCGGAGCTGCGCGTGAAGTCGAGCACGTAACTGGGCGCAAGGCCCATGACGAGCGTGGCGATCACCAGCGGAATGAACGTGATCCACTCACGGGCGTCGAGATCGGCGATGCCGTCGAGCTTGGGATTCTCGATCACGCCGAGCGAGACCTTGCGGTAGAGCGTCAGTGCGTAGGACGCGGAGAAGATGATGCCCAGGCACGCGCCGGCTGCCACCCAGGCATTGACCTGGAACGCGCCGACCATGGTGAGGATCTCGCCCGGGAACCCGCTCGTGCCCGGCAGGCCGACATTTCCCATCGTGAAAAGCATGAAGATGGCGGCATACACCGGCATGCGGCTGACGACGCCGCCATAGAAGGCGATCTCGCGCGTGTGCATGCGATCGTAAAGGACGCCGACGCACAGGAAGAGCGCGCCGGAAATGACGCCGTGCGACAGCATCTGGAAGATCGAACCTTGAACGCCCTGAACGGTGCCGGAGAAGGCGCCCATGGTGACAAAGCCCATGTGCGCCACCGACGAGTAGGCGATCAGCTTCTTCATATCGACTTGCCGGAACGCCACGAGCGACGCCCAAACGATAGCGATGACGGAGAGCGCGAACACCATGGGCGTGAAGAAATGCGAAGCTTCCGGAAACATCGGCAGCGAAAAGCGCAGGAAGCCATAGCCACCCATTTTCAGGAGGATCGCGGCTAGCACGACGGATGCGGCTGTCGGCGCTTCGACGTGCGCGTCCGGCAGCCAGGTATGGACCGGCCACATCGGCAACTTCACCGCGAACGACGCGAAGAAGGCGAGCCATAAGAAGAGCTGTAGATTGTAGTCAAAGCCGGTGGTCTGCGCGTAGGCGGTGAGTTCCTCGATGCTGGCCGTACCGGCGATGGCGATCATCGCGACGATGGCGACGAGCATCAACAGCGAGCCCAGCAGCGTGTAGAGGAAGAACTTGAACGCGGCATAGACG
>JAEWNX010000056.1 GCA_023461135.1 Pseudomonadota bacterium | reverse complement strand
CGACGGCGAACGCGTCGGCGCCCGACGTGCGTGCAAGTTCGGCTGCGCTTGCGCTCGCGCCGACGGCGATCGCCATGTTCGCGTTGACGCGCTCGGTGATGAGGCCGGCGGCGGATGCTTGCGCCGCGACGATTGTTTCCGCGGCAATGTCGTGGTGCGAACGAATCTGCGCGGCGGTCGCCGCCGCAAACGCGCTGACGAACACCAGCACCAGCGCCATGAACGGACGGCTGCCTTTGTCGGGCGCGACTGCGCCGTCTGCTTTCTTCGACTTCGACACCAAGTTCCCCGGCCGCCCCGAATCGCCGTTCGGAATCCTGAAGGACTCAAATCGTATAGAGTGGGTAAACACTCTGTCGAGCCAGCCGTCGGCGCTACTCCCAACGCACCGGTTAAGCGTCGCCGAAAAGCGTCAGGCGAGTGTGCGTTCCACCATTTCGCGGGTGTTCTTCGACAGATTCGGCAGGCTCGCCAGCTGTTCCAACGCCGCGCGCGCATGTGCTTGCCGTCCTTCGTCGAATCGCTTCCACGATTCGAATGGTGTCAAGAGCCGTGCGGCCAGCGCTGGATTCTGCGGATCGATGTCTTTGGCGAGCGCCGCGAGGAAGCGATAGCCGCCGCCGTCAGCACTGTGGAAGGCGCGCGGATTGCGCATCGCGAACGCGGCGGCCAGGGAGCGAACGCGGTTTGGGTTGCGCGTGTTGAAGTCGGCATGCCGGCGCAGGTTCTCGACGCGCGCGAGCGCGTCGTCGCGCGGCGAGGCGGCTTGGATCGCGAACCATTTGTCGATCACCAGCGGGTTGGCGTTCCAGCGCTGATAGAAACGCGCCAGCGCATCGTCGAAGGCCGGGCCGCCGGCGGCGCCGAGAGCTTCGAGCGCGGCGGCGGTCTCCGTCATGCTCTGAGCGCTGTCAAACGCTTCAAGGAACAGATCGCTTTGCCCCGGGCCGAGCGCCGCCAGCAGATCGAGAGCCGCGCTCTTGAACGCGCGCCGGCCGGCTGCGTCGGCGTTGGGTGAGAACGGCGTTTCGCCCTTTGCGCGCGCGATGGGCTCAAGGCGCTCGCGCAGTGCTGTCGCGATCGTTCGGCGCAAGTTCTCGCGCGCCGCGTAGAGCGCTTCGGGGTCGGGTTTCGGTGCGGCGAGGATGAGTTCGCTGAGGTCGGGCAGGCGCAGCGCTAACGCGGCGAAGGCCGGATCTTCCTGCGCACGATCGAGCTCGCGCCCTAACGCGGCGGCGAGTTCGGCGTCGGACGCTTCCCTATCGCCGAGCATGATCGCGCGCGCTATGGCCTGGCCCGCTTCCCAGCGCGTGAAGGGATCGGGATCGTGCGCCATTTGCGCCAGGCGTTCGCGTGCGCTGAGATCGTCCTGCAGCGTCACCGGCGCTGAGAAGCCGCGCAGCACCGCGGGGATCGGCGGTTCGCTGACATCGGCGAAGCGGAACGTTTGCTGCTCCTGCTCCAGCACCAGCGCATGTTCGCGCGTGCTGGCTTGGTGGCCCTCCGCTTTTGCGGCCAGCGGCGCGCCGTCGCCAGCCAGGAGACTGACATCGAGCGGAATGGGCACGGGCTTCTTCTCGGGCTGGCCTGGCGTCGGCGGCGTGCGCTGCGACACGGTGAGGTCATAGGTGCGCGCGGCGGCGTCGTATTCGCCGTGCACCTTCAACGTCGGCGTGCCGGCCTGATCGTACCAGCGCATGAAGGGCGAGAGATCGCGGCCGGATGTCTCCTCGAAGCAGGCGATGAAATCTTCCACTGTTGAGGCGGTGCCGTCGCGGCGTTCGAAATAGAGCTGCATGCCGCGTTCGAACGCGTCCTTGCCGATGATCCGCTTCAGCATGCGGATCACCTCGCCGCCTTTCTCGTAGACGGTTGCGGTGTAGAAGTTGTCGATCTTCTGGTAGCTCGCCGGCCGCACCGGATGGGCGAGCGGTCCTGCGTCCTCACCGAACTGGCGCGCGCGCAGGCGCTTCACATCCTTGATGCGCTGCACGGCGCGAGAGCGCTGGTCGGCGGAGAATTCCTGCTCGCGATAAACGGTCAGGCCTTCCTTCAGGCAGAGCTGGAACCAGTCCCGGCAAGTGATGCGGTTGCCGGTCCAGTTATGGAAGTATTCGTGCCCGACCACCGCCTCGATCGCCTCGAAATCGGCGTCCGTCGCCGTCTCGGCGTCCGCCAGGATCAGCGAAGAATTGAAAATGTTGAGACCCTTGTTCTCCATTGCGCCAAAATTGAAATCGCGCACGGCGACGATGTTGAACACGTCGAGATCGTATTCGCGCTGGAACGCATCTTCGTCCCACTTCATGGCGCGCTTCAGTGCATCCATCGCGTAGCGCGCACGCTCGGCGTCGCCGGGGTCGACGAAGATGCCGAGCTCCACCTTGCGCCCGCCCGCCGTGACGAACTGGTCGTGGATGGAGTCAAACTTCCCTGCCACCAACGCGAACAGATACGAGGGCTTCGGATGCGGATCGACCCACACCGCGAAGTGACGTCCGTCCTCCATGTCGCCGCTCTCGGTGAGGTTTCCGTTCGACAGAAGGGTAGGATAGGCGCCCTTGTCCGCTTCCATGCGCACGGCATAGCGCGCGAGCACGTCGGGCCGGTCGAGCGCGAAGGTGATGGCGCGGAAGCCCTCCGCTTCGCACTGCGTGCAAAAGCGGCCGCCGGACATGTAGAGGCCTTCCAGGTGCGTGTTCGCCGCCGGACTGATGCGCGTGACGATATCGAGCCGGAACGACGCCGGCGGGTTGTCGATCACCAATTGTCCGGGCTCGATGCGGTATTGCGTCGTGTCAAGCGGCGTTCCTTCGATGGCGATGCTCTGCAGGTCGAGCCGCTCGCCTTGCCGCACCAGCGGTGCTGGCGCATCGCCGGTGCGCCGCACATGACTGCGCGCCGCGACGATCGTCGCTGTCGGGTCCAAGGAGAAAACGAGCGCGATCTCGTCAATCAGATACGCAGGCGGCGTGTACTCTGACAGATGAACGGTCGCGGTCTCAGCGTCGCGCATGTGGGGCTCCAGGGAGGAGCCTTCACATGAGCCGGAGAGGGCGAGAAATCAATCTTGGATCGCGGGTCTTCAGACCCGTATGTGCACAAGCGGTAAGGTGCGGCGGAAGAGCCGCGCCCGATCACTCAGCCGCGGCGACCGCCTCATTCTTTGGCGTCGGATCGTGGTAGATGGCGGCCATCACCATTTCCGCCTGCATCGCCAGGTCCTGCAATTGGCCGGGCGTTTCGTGCGGATTGTCCTGCGTGAACTCAATCAGTTCGCGCGCCACCCGCATCAGCCGCATCGCATTGGCGATCACCCGCGACTGGTGCTCGACGCGCATCGGATCGCGGTCGTATTCCGCCATCGGCACGCGCCAGCCGCCCCAATCCTTTTCGTCGGTCACGACGACCGGGAATGTGCCCGGATAGGGATGGCGCGGATCGCGCGCGTCCGCGGAAAGGCGGTTCACCGCGCGCAGTATGCGCCAGTTTTCCGTCTCGATCAGGTCCGGCTTGTTCGGTTCCTTCTCCTCGGCGGACAATTCGTGCGCCTGGAAATCGCGGCCAAGGCCCGTATTGTAG
>JAEWNX010000055.1 GCA_023461135.1 Pseudomonadota bacterium | reverse complement strand
ATTTCGACCACACCGCCCCATCCTCCCCGGCCGCCCCCACGGAACCGCCCATGCTGCCTGCGCCCCGCGCAAGCTTGAACGCCAACAGCGCCGAGTTTGAATCCCTGCCACTCGTGAAGCCGACAGGCTTTCGCGAATACGACGCGCGCTGGTGGTTCGGCATTCCCGGTTCACCCAAAGCGCCGGAGCTGAATCTGCTCGGCGTCCAAGCACTCGGTCTGGGCCTCGGCACGCTCGTGCACGAATACGGCGTCGCCCCGAAGATCGTGGTTGGCCACGATTTTCGCTTCTATTCCACGTCCATCAAGCAAGCGCTGACGCTCGGCCTCATGCAGGCCGGCATGGAAGTGCACGACATCGGCCTCGCGCTCTCGCCCACGGCGTACTTCGCCCAGTTCGCGCTCGACATTCCGTGCGTGGCGATGGTCACCGCGAGCCACAACGAGAACGGTTGGACCGGCGTGAAGATGGGCGCGAACAAGCCGCTCACCTTCGGTCCCGACGAAATGGGCCGCCTGAAAGAAATCGTGCTTGGCGGCGCGTTCAAGGACCGCAGCGGCGGCGCCTACGTCCGCGTCGAGGGCATGCGCGAACGCTACATCGCCGATGTCGCTTCACGCGTGAAGCTCTCACGCCCTATCAAAGTCATAGCCGCCTGCGGCAACGGCACGGCGGGCGCGTTCGCGCCGGAAGCCTTGAAGCGCATGGGCGCGGAGGTGATCGACCTTCACACCGCGCTCGACTGGACCTTCCCCAACTACAACGCCAACCCCGAAGACAGCGAAATGCTGCACGACATGGCCGCGGCCGTCCGCAAGCACGGCGCGGACCTGGCGCTCGGCTTCGACGGCGATGGCGATCGCTGCGGCGTCGTCGATGACGAAGGCGAGGAAATCTTCGCCGACAAAGTCGGGCTGATGCTCGCGCGCGATCTCTCCGCGACGCACAAGGATGCCATCTTCGTCGCCGACGTGAAATCCACCGGGCTCTATGCGGTCGATCCGGTTCTCAAGGCCAACGGCGCCAAGGTCGATTACTGGAAAACCGGCCACTCCTACATCAAGCGCCGCACCACTGAACTCGGCGCCCTCGCCGGCTTCGAAAAGTCCGGCCACTTCTTCTTCCGCCCGCCGCTCGGCCACGGTTACGACGACGGCATCGTCGCCGCCTCAGCGGTGCTGGCGATGCTCGACCGCAATCGAGGCAAGAAGCTCAGCGACCTCAAAAAGGCGCTCCCCAGGAGCTTCACCTCGCTCACCATGAGCCCGCACTGCGACGACGAGAAAAAGTACGGCATCGTCGATCGCGTGGTTGAGGACTACAAGAACCCCGCCCGCTCCGGCGGCAAAATCCTCGGTCGCAACATCCGCGACGTGAACACCGTCAACGGCGTGCGCGTCACGCTGGAAGACGGCGCCTGGGTGCTGGTGCGCGCCTCGTCCAACAAACCGGAACTCGTCGTCGTCGTCGAAAGCATGACGAGCGACGACGACATGCGGGCGCTCTTCCGCGATGAAGTAAAGCCGCGCCTCGCCCGCTTCCCCGAAGTCGGCGCCTACAATCAGGAGATTTGACGTGCGCGTAACTATGATTGGCACCGGCTACGTCGGCCTCGTCTCCGGCGCGTGCTTTGCCGACTTTGGCCACGTGGTGACGTGCGTCGACAAGGACGCCGCGAAAATCTCCGCGCTGCAGCGTGGCGAAATCCCGATCTTCGAACCTGGCCTCGAAGAGCTGGTGAAAGATAATGTCGAGCAAGGCCGGCTCTTCTTCACAACCGATCCCAGCGCCGCTATCCGCGACGCCGACGCCGTCTTCATCGCTGTCGGCACGCCGTCGCGCCGCGGCGACGGCCACGCCGATCTCACCTACGTCTATGAAGCCTCGAAAGAGATCGCGAGCCTCATTCAGGGCTACACGGTGGTGGTCACCAAATCGACCGTGCCAGTCGGCACCGGCGATGAAGTCGAAGCCATCATCAAGAAGGAACGCCCCGACGCGGACTTCGCCGTCGTTTCAAACCCCGAATTCCTGCGCGAAGGCGCCGCCATCAACGACTTCAAACGCCCCGATCGCGTCGTCGTCGGCACCGATGACGAACGCGCGCGCGAACGCATGCGCGATCTCTACCGCCCGCTTTTCCTCAACGAGACACCGATCCTCTTCACCGAGCGCCGCACGTCCGAGCTGATCAAGTACGCCGCCAACGCGTTCCTCGCCATGAAGATCACCTTCATCAACGAGATCGCGGACCTCTGCGAAGAAGTCGGCGCCAACGTGCAGGAAGTCGCGCGCGGCATCGGCCTCGACAACCGCATCGGCCGCAAATTTCTCAACGCCGGCCCCGGCTATGGCGGCTCATGCTTCCCGAAGGACACGTTGGCGCTGATGAAGACGGCGCGCGACTACAAAGCGCCGATCGAACTCATCGAGGCCACGGTGCGCGTGAACTCCGCGCGCAAGCAGAAGATGGCGCAGAAGATTATCGAAGCGCTCGACGGCAACGTCAAAGGCAAGACCATCGCCATCCTCGGCCTCACCTTCAAGCCGAACACCGACGACATGCGCGACGCGCCGGCGCTCGACATCGTGCCCACTCTGCAAGCCGAAGGCGCCCGCATCCGCGCGTTCGATCCCGAGGGCATGCACGAGGCCCGTCAGCTCCTGCGCGACGTGCAATTCGCCACCGGCCCTTACGACTGCGTCCAGAACGCCGACGCCGTCGTCATCATCACCGAGTGGGACCAATTCCGCGCCCTCGACCTCGGCCGCATGAAGGACGCGCTGAAAGCTCCCGTGGTGATCGACCTGCGCAACATCTATCGCCCCGAGGAGATGCGCGCGAAGGGCTTCAAGTACGTGAGCGTCGGGCGGCCCTAGGAAGACTCGCATGGCTCTCCGCAAGTTCGCTGAAATCCAGAAGCTCGCGGAAAAACATCACGGCAAAGCCGGGTTGCAGAAGCTTCTCGCGGAGAGCCCCTATGGCAAACCGCGCTCCCTGAACCAGGAAGACGACCGGTTCCTCTCCGCCATGACGCAAGCCGTCTTTTCCGCCGGCTTTTCGTGGGAGGTGATCGAAAACAAATGGCCCGGCTTCGAGGCGGCATTCGACAGATTCGATCCCCACAAGGTCGCCTTCTACGCGGACTGCGACGTCGCGCGTCTGCTGAAAGACGCCCGCATCGTCCGCAACGGGGCGAAGATCGATGCAACCATCGCCAACGCCATGTTCGTGATCGATACGGCGAAAAAGCACGGCTCGTTCGGCAAGTTTCTCTCGGGTTGGCCGGCGAACGACCAGGTCGGTCTCATGGAGCATTTCCAGAAGAAGGCGCGCTTCATGGGGCCCGCGGCGACCATGTACTTCCTGCGATCCAATGGCTGGGACAGCTACATCCTCTCACCGGATGTCACGAAGGCGCTGATCCGCGAGAAAGTAGTCAGCGGAAACGTGCACTCGAAGGCAAACATGCGCGCCGTACAATCGGCGTTTAACAAATGGACGTCGGAAACCGGCCTCCTGCAGAAGAACGTCAGCCGCATCCTCTCCTACAGCGTCGGTCCAAGCGCCTAGCGCTGTATTGACCATCGCAGCAGCCGGCAATTCCGCTTGACCGGCGCATTGTCCCTTCTAGCGTCCCGGCCGTGGGGGGAGATTATGCGGGACATCGTTATAGCACTCACTGTAGCGGTTGCTACGATTTGCTCCGTTTGCGACGCAGCGGCGCAGCGCAATGAGGTTCAGCTCAGCGACATCCCGATCACGTCGCTCGCCGTGCGGCTGAGCGACGAAGACGCCAGTTTCGAAGTGATCGATAAACGTATGGATGAGACCGCCACTGCGGCGGTCATGTTCGGCTTGATTGGCGCGGCCGTGAGTTCGGCGCACACGGCTGCCCAAGACGAAGAGACCGCCGAGCCTCTGGTCGCGACGGCGGAGTCGATCGACCTCGATGGCATTATCTCGCAGGCCATCACGGAACGCCTGCAAGCACGGAATACGGTTCCGCTCGCGGCGTCGGCGGACGAAGCTTCGAATATCTTGCTTGTCGAGATCGGCGAATGGGGCTTGGTGCGGCGGGCGCAACTGCCCGACCTCAACATGCGGGCCTTCATTAAACTCAACATCAGCGTCCTCGACGCGCGCGGGCGGCGCCTGTTCGGACCACAACGCGTGCATTCGATCGGCCAGCGGACAGGTCCAATGGCGGACTTCACGCCGGAGACTTTCCAAGCTGAAATAGAAACGCTGGCGGCCCGCGCCGGCCAGCAGGTGGCGAACACGATCATCTATCGTTGAGCATCAAGGGGGGATTGAAATGAAACGTGTACTCGCGGCGCTCGCGCTCGCCGTTGCTACGTCGGCGTGTGCAACCGGAACGACCAATCTCACGCTGGCGACGCCTGAAGCGCGGCAAGGCGTGCTGTCCGAAGCGCCGCCGACGCGCCTCGATGTCGCCGCGGTGACCGATCAGCGCGAGCGGCAGGACCGTATCGGGGACAAACGCAACGGCTACGGCATGGTGATGGGATCTGTCGGCACGACCGAGCCGCCCGCGGCGATCGTCGAGGCCGCGCTCGAGCGCGTCGTATCGGCCAACGGTCACACGCTCGGCGCAGACGCCGACCGCTACGCGCTGCAAACAACGCTGCGCAATTTCTGGTTCGATTATCGCACTGGGCTGGTCACCGTGGAATTCTTCGGCAGCATTCAGGGCGAAGTCGCTCTGATCGACCGCACGACCGGCCAGACGCTCTATACCGAGAGCTTCGACGGCTACCATTCCGAACGCACGGGCGGCGGCCTCAGCCAGACCTGGACACGCATCATGAACGGCGCGCTGGCCGATTTCGCCACCAAGGTCAGCATGTCTGAGGGCCTGAAAGAAGCCATCGCCGCAACGCACGCGCCGGCGGAAGGCACAAGCTCCTAACATACGGCGAAGCGCCAGTCCGTCGGGCTGGCGCTTCATCGTGCGAGCAAGAATTACTCGCTGTCGAACAAGTCGCGGTTGGCTGTGCGCAGCGCCGCGTATCGCTCCGGCTCGGTCACGCCCGCCAACAGGAAAGCCCGCTCCTGCGCCACATCGCGCGCGCGCTCTGCGCGCGCTCTGCTGCTGGCGCCTACCTGCACGCCGAAGTACGCGCCCACGATC
>JAEWNX010000054.1 GCA_023461135.1 Pseudomonadota bacterium | reverse complement strand
GATCCAGATCACGCGCAGATGCTTTGCGTTTTCGCGCCGGAACGGCTCGCCACTGCTGAAGCTGTCGAACAGTTTTTTCAGGCGCCAAACGATGACCAGCGAACCCGCGACCGCGACACCGCCGATGAGGAGCGCCGGTACGAAGACCGGCCAGGTCGCACCGTCGGCGTTCGCGTACGAGACGCTGAAGTCGCTTCCGCCCTTGGCGCCAATCTGGACCTGACCGTCGTTCCCGGACAGCAAGCCCGGATCGATCACGCCGTTAGCGCTGAGAATCAGGAACCCCGCGTAGCCGATCGCAAGCACGACCAGGATGCCCGCCACGGCCCACAGCACGATCCATGAGATCTGCAGGCCGACTCGCACAATCGAAGCGATGGAGCCTTTGCCCAGGGCCTTCATTGCTGCTCTCAAACCTCGCCTGGGCCGAACCTAGCCCAGGGTTTATTGATAAACGATATAGACCCGCGGGTCCGCCGTCAAACAAGTGTTGCAAGCCATGCCCCACCTCAGCGGCCAATTGGTCGTCGCTTCCCATAACCAAGGCAAAGTCCGCGAAATTTCCGCCCTGATCGCGCCTCTCGGCCTGGAGGCCGTGTCCGCAGGCGGCCTTGGCCTGCCTGAGCCCGAGGAGACCGAGACGACCTTCGTCGGCAATGCTGCGCTGAAAGCGCGGGCGGCGGCGCAGGGGTCGGGGCTTCCAGCGCTCGCGGACGATTCCGGGCTCGAAGTGTTCGCGCTCGCAGGCGCGCCCGGGGTCTACTCGGCGCGGTGGGCCGGGCCGAACAAAGATTTTCGCGCGGCGATGGAGCGCGTCTGGCGCGAGCTGCGGGACAAGGGCGCAGAGGACTTGTCTGCGCGCTTCGTGTGCGTGCTGGCGTTGGCGCAGCCCGATGGATCGGTCGAGACGTTCGAGGGCGAGGCGCGCGGACGCATCGTCTGGCCGCCACGGGGCGAGCATGGCTTCGGCTATGATCCGATCTTCGTCCCGGACGGTCACGAGCGCACGTTCGGCGAGATGCGTCACGACGAGAAGTTGCCGCTGACCCATCGCGCGCGCGCCTTCGAGAAGTTCGTCGCGGCGCTGCGATGAGCGGGTTCGGCATCTATGTGCACTGGCCGTACTGCGCGCGCATCTGTCCTTACTGCGACTTCAACGTCTACCGCGCCCGTGGGCAGGACAACGCGGCGCTGGTCTCGGCGATCGAAAAAGACCTGGCGGCGCACGCTGCGCGCTTCGGCGCGCGCACCGCACACAGCCTCTTCTTCGGCGGCGGCACGCCCTCTCTGCTGCGAGGAAGCGAGATTGCGCGCTTGATCGATGCGGCGGCGCGCGCCTTCACGCTCGCGACAGATTGCGAGATCACGCTCGAAGCCAATCCGGAAGACAGCGCGCTGTTCGCCGAGCAGGCGGCGGCCGGGATCAATCGCTTCTCCCTCGGAGTGCAGGCGCTCGACGACGCGGCGCTGAACGTGCTCGGACGCAGGCATGATACAGCGACCGCTCTGCACGCGGTCGACACGGCTGCCGCAACAGAACAACGCGTTTCGCTCGATCTCATCTATGCACGCGAGGGGCAGGGCGTGGGCGCATGGCGTGAGGAACTCGCGCGCGCGCTTACTCTGCCGATCGAGCACGTTTCACTTTATCAATTGACGATCGAACCCGAGACGGCGTTTGCGCGCCGCGCAGCGCGCGGGCAACTGACGCCGCCCGGCGCCGATGCGGCCGCCGAGCTCTACGAAGCGACGCAAGACGCATGCGAAGCGGCCGGGTTTGCGGCGTACGAGATTTCAAATCATGCGCGCGGGGAAGGCGCGCGCTCGAGACACAATCTGATCTACTGGCAAAGCGGCGATTGGATCGGCGTCGGTCCGGGCGCGCATGGGCGCGTGACCGACAAGGGCGAACGTCATGCGCTGGAAGCGCAGCGCCGGCCGGCCGATTACATCGATGCGGTCGCGGAGCGCGGATTTGGCTCGATCAACGAAGCGGCGCTGACGCCGGAAGAGCGCGCCGATGAAATGCTGATGATGGGCTTGCGCATTGACGAAGGGGTCGAGCTTGGACGCGTCGAGGCGCTGCGCGGCCGGCCCGTCAATCCAGCGGCTCTCGAATGGCTGATCGAGCAAAACCTGGTGGCGCTCGAAAACGGCCGCGTTCGCTTGGCACCTGCGGGACGTTTGCTCGCGAACAAGATCGCCGCGGAGCTCGCCGCCTAGCGCTTATGTGCCGCTCTGCGGGAAACGGCGCGGCGCAGCTTCGAGCACCGTCACCTCGTTGGGCCGCACCTCAATGATGGCGAGGCCGCGTTCGATTGCGCCGTTGGAGCGGAAGCGGAATAGACCGTCCGAGCCGGCGAAGCCTTCGCCGTTTTCGAGCGCGCCGTGGGTAATGCCCTGCGCGCCCCGCTCGCGCGACAGCAGCGATGCGAGGGCGACCGCGTCGTAGCCGAGGCTCGCGAGGCGCGTCGGGGCGTGGCCGAACGCGGTCTGGTAGCGAGTCTCGAAATCACTGCGCACGCCCGGATCGGGCGAGACGTACCAGCCGCCGGCGAGCGCAGGCTCGCGCTGCGCATCGCCCGCCCATACGCTGGTGCCCATGAAG
>JAEWNX010000053.1 GCA_023461135.1 Pseudomonadota bacterium | reverse complement strand
CGCGCCGCCGGCGCCCGTGAGCACTGCGACCGATGCGTCGTCATCGATATCGAAGGCGGTGAAGGCCTCGAACAGCGCCTGCGCTGTCTGCAGATCTACGGCGTTGCGTCGTTCGGGACGATTGATGGTGATAATTCGGACCGGCCCGTCGGTCTCGGTCTGCACACTGCTCATTGGCGCCTCCGCGGTGCATTCTCGCCCGTGGCGAACGGTCTGCAACGACGAAGTTGGCGGGCTTGACTTTGCGCCTTCGTCACTCCTCATCAGCGCCGAGATGAAACAGCCCGATCGCAGGTTCAGCGTAGCGCCGCTGATGGATTGGACGGACCGGCATTGCCGGGCGTTCCATCGCGTGTTGACGCGCCGCGCCCTGCTGTACACCGAGATGATCACCAGCGACGCCGTCATCCACGGCGATCGCGAGCGGCTGCTTGGCTTCGATCCAATCGAACATCCGGTCGCACTACAACTCGGCGGCAGCGATCCGGCCAAGATGGGCGAAGCCGCCCGCATCGGCGCGGCGTTCGGCTATGACGAGATCAACCTCAATATCGGCTGCCCTTCGGACCGCGTGCAGGCGGGCCGCTTCGGTGCGTGCCTGATGCGCGAACCGGATTTGGTCGCCGCGCTCTGGAGCGCGGCGCAAGAGGCGGCGCCGGGCATTCCGGTGACGATCAAGTCGCGCATCGGCGTCGACGATCAGGAGCCGCGCGAGGCTCTCTTCGCACTCGTCGATGCAAGCGCCCGCGCCGGCTGCGGCACGTTCATCGTGCATGCGCGCAAGGCTTGGCTCGAAGGGCTGTCGCCCAAGGAGAACCGCGAGATTCCCCCGCTTGACTACGATCTGGTGCGTCTGCTGAAGGCGGAACGGCCGGATCTCCAGATCATCCTCAACGGTGGCCTGGAGAGCTTGGACCATGCATTGGCGGAAGGGGCCCGCCTCGACGGCGTCATGCTCGGTCGCGCCGCCTACCAGAACCCGGCTGTGCTGATCGATGTCGACCCGCGCGTGTTCGGGACCGCGCCGGCGTGCGTATCGCGCGGTCAAGCGGTGGAAGCGCACCTGCCATACATCGCGCGCAAGTTGGACGAGGGCGTGCCCTTGCACGCCATGACGCGCCATATGCTGGGCCTCTTCAACGCCCAGCCCGGCGGCCGCGCTTGGCGGCGCACGCTGTCTGAGCGCGGCGTGCGCGCGGGCGCAGGGATCGAGGTGGTGTGCGACGCGCTCGCCGAAGTGTCTCGCGCGCCGGCCCGCGCGGCATGAGCGCAGAGATCGGTTGGTTCGTCCTCGGCCTAGTCGGTGCGGGATTGTTTGCCGGCTTTGTCGGCGGCCTGTTCGGGATCGGCGGCGGCGCCGTGGTCGTGCCGGCGCTCTATCTTCTTTTCACCGCGCTTGGCGTCGACGAGGACGTGCGCATGCATGTCGCCATCGGAACCTCGCTTTCAACGATCATCGCCACGTCTTGGCGCTCGCTCACGGCGCATCGCCAAGCGGGCGCGGTTGACTTCGACGTGCTGAAGACGTGGGGACCGTGGATCATGACCGGCGCCATCGCCGGCGCGGCGGTCGCAGGTTTCGCCAGCACCGAAGCGTTGCTGTTCGTGTTCGGTTTCGGACTTCTGCTGATCGCCGCGCAGATGGGGCTCGGCAATCCGGACTGGCGTGCGTTTCGGGATTTGCCGCGCGGCCTCTGGCGCGTGTTCACCGCCTCAGGGATTGGACTGTTCTCGGCTCTGATGGGCATCGGCGGCGGTGCGTTTGGCGTGACCGTGTTGACCCTGAGCGGGCGGCCCATGCATCAGGCCGTGGCGACGGCATCGGGCTTCGGCGCAGCGATCGCGCTGCCTGCGGCGCTTGGCTATGTGATCGCGGGTTGGGGTCGCGAAGGATTGCCGCCTTGGTCGCTGGGGTTTGTCAGCTTGCCGGGCTTTGTCATGCTCGCTGCGCTCACGGCCATCACGGCGCCGATGGGCGCGCGGCTTGCGCATCGCTTGCCGCAGCTCTCGCTGAAGCGCGCATTCGCGATCTTCCTGGCGCTGATCGCCGTGAACATGCTCCGCGAAGCGTTCAGTTGAACCAGGAATAGACCATCACCAGCACGACGATGAGCGCGGCCCAAAACACCACGCCCGCGATCGCTGCGCCGGGCTCCATCCGAATGCGCCAGAAACCCCAGCCCGCGCCGGACACAAGCAGCAGCGCCATCAGCAGATAGACGAGCTGCGGGACGTCGAAGCCGACCGGAAACATCTGCGGCTGGAAGAATCCGATCCACGCCACGATCAGCAACAGCACGACGACGGCGACGCCAATCCAGCGGTTCACGGCGTGACCTTTTCTGCGGCGGCGAGGCGGGCCGGCAAGTCGGCCATGATCGTCTTGCGCTCCGTTTCGCTCAGGCCGCCCCATGCGGCGATCTCGGCGAGCGTGCGGCCACATCCGATGCAAAGACCCGTCCGGCCGCTGACGGCGCACGTCTTGATGCACGGGCTGGAGATCGTGGGCGTCATTGAACGACAGCTAAGCGCTTGGATTTGGCGGCGCAAAGAGGCTACCAGATCAGAAATATCGTTTTTCGATAATTTCACATTGACTATCGATGTAGCTTATCGTATATCGATATCAGCCTGAAATCGCAGCAAGGGCGCATCCGAGCAAACCGTCGGGCGCATCCCTCAAACGACCAGGCGGGAAAGAGGCTTTTCGCCACTTGGAGGGTTTCATGCGCTTTGCCGTTCTCGCGACCATCGCCGCCGCCACCGTCGCGGTGCCGCTCGCCGTCGCCGTCAGCGGCCCGCAAATGTCGAGCGATCAATTCCTGAGCGCGGTCCGCTGCACCGCCTACGAAAGTCTGTCTGGCCCCGAAGCCGGGCTGACCGAGGCCAAATGGCAGCTCAACGCCGAGGCGCGCCGCCAGCCCGCCGAAACCCTTGCGCGCGCCCGCGCAGAGGCCTCAAGCATCGCCCGCCAGGGCCATGGGGCAGAGGCAGGGGCGCTCTCTCGAGAACAAGCCGCCGCGTGCGCTGACGTGCAGGTGGCGACAGGAGCGGACTCGCGCCACGGGGCGTGAGCCTATAACATGGCGCACCGGCTACTGTCGGCGCGCGGGAGGGACTGAGATGAAGGTCTGGGTTCTGGCCGGTCTTTTCACGGCGGCCGCCGTACCGTTCGCCGGCGCGGCCGAAGCATCGGCCGAGTGCCAGGTGGACGACACCCGCCGTGCGTCGCACGTGCGTTTCGAGGGAGGCGGGCCGGGCGGCTCCGCCCCCGCGCAGACGGCGCGGCCGACCTCGACGCCGCGCGATGCGACTGCCGAGCAAATGGCGCAACGTGAAGCCGCGGAAGCGGCGCGCGCAGCGGCCGAACGGCGCCGCAACGGCAAGCGCATTCCCGACGCCGAGTTGATAGGACCACGCGGCGCTCTATAGTCGCTCGACCGCGCGCGAGCCTCGCGCGCATGCCGGGCGTTAATCCATGGATCTGAATTTTTCCGCGGAAGAGATCGCGTTCCGCGACGAAGTGCGCGCGTTCATCGAAGAGAATTATCCGAAGCATCTGCGCGGCAAGAACTTCATGCGCGAGGACCTCTCCAAGGAGGACTTCCTCGCTTGGCACAAAATCCTCGGCAAGAAGGGCTGGTCGGCGCCGGCGTGGCCTGTTGAGTATGGCGGCACCGGCTGGACCGCGACGCAGCGATACATCTGGCTTGAAGAGAATGCGCGGATGGAAACCATTCCGCCGCTGCCGTTCGGCGTCTCGATGGTGGGGCCGGTCATCTACACGTTCGGCACGCGCGAGCAGAAGAAGCGCTTCCTGCCCGGCATTCTCTCCGGCGATGTGTGGTGGGCGCAGGGTTATAGCGAACCGGGCGCCGGTTCCGATCTCGCGTCGCTGAAAACCAAAGCCGTGCGTGAAGGCGACTATTACATCGTCAACGGCCAGAAGACGTGGACGACACTGGGTCAGCACGCGGACTGGGGCTTCTTCCTCGTCCGCACCGATCCGAGCGCCAAACCGCAGGAAGGCATCTCGTTCCTGCTGAT
>JAEWNX010000052.1 GCA_023461135.1 Pseudomonadota bacterium | reverse complement strand
CTGTTAGGCAGATCGACGACCGCGGGCAATGCATCGTGCGCTTCGAACACGAGCGAGGTGGTGAAGCTCTGGATCTGCGCCGGCGCACCCGCCGGCGCGTTGGCGCGATGGCGCGCAACCACGATGTATTCGCCCGGCCCTTCCAGCGTGAACGTCGCGTTGCCGCTTGCATCAGTGGTGGCGAAGCGGTCGAGATCGTTCTCCGGCTCGCCCGCCTTGTAGAGCACGAGCGCCGCGTTCGCGAACGGCGCGCCGTCGAACGTCGCGCGAACCTGGAAGCCTTGGCCCGCCAGGACTTGATTGGGATGCGTGACCGGCTGCAACGCCAAGCGTCCTATCGTGCGATCCACCGCGGTGCGGTTCGGAGCGCCAAGCGTCACGTACACATCGGCCACCGTCACTGTCTGCAGCGTCGTCGTCGGCGCGCCTTCAGGAACGGTCTCGCCGGCCTGCAATTGGCGCCAGCCGCCATCGACTCCGACCATGTTCGCAACCGGGCCGAGTTGCTCGCCGGTCGTGAAGCGGTAGGTGCCTTCCTTGTAGAGCTGCGTGCCGAGGCGCGTGGCGGTGCCGGTGACTTCAACGAGGCTGAAGAACCCATCGGCGCCATCCGGCTCGATGGCGACGAACTGCCCGCCGACCGCCGAGCCCGGCGTGAAGAATGTCGTCGCGTACGAGGCCTGCAGCGTGATCGATCGATCGGCCGGCAGGAACTCGTCCGGCATCAGATACGCCGTATAAGCGGTGGCGGAGCCCGCGAGGGCGGCGAAGATGGCGGATGCCAGCAGCAGCTTTTTCATGGACGCAAAAACAAACAGAGCGCGGCCAGGATTGCAACCCCGTCACGTCGTGCTGCGGCGCCCGCCGGCGTGTTTCACGCCATCGTGTAAGGTTACTGTCCGCCGCCGGCCGCTCACTCCCTATTGAGGCGGCGCCATGCGGATGGTGAGCGCATCGCCGGTCTCGAGCAAGCTCTTGAGCGAGGAGAGGATCGCCGCCCAGCCGATCGCGCCGGCGTCGACGTACTTCTGCGGGACGCCTGCAGGACGCCATTCGCTGACTTGAAGTTTGACGACGCCGTCGCCGGCAGGCTCGATCTCGTAAGCGACGATCGCTTCGCCGAGCGCGCGCGCTTCTTCGAGCCATTGCACGCGCCACGTCACGACAAGCCTGCGCGGCGGATCGGCTTCCAACACGACGCCTGTCGTGTCCACGCCGCCATCGTCAGGCAGGTACGCCGTCCACGCCTCGCCGACCTTCCAGGTCGACTTGACGATTCGGCCGAAGAAATAGCGCGGCGCCTCTGCTTTCGAGGTCAACGCCGACCATACACGCTCCGCCGGAGAGCGAATGAAGATCGCATGGACAGAACTCGGTTTGATCGCTCGATGGTCAGGTCTCGTCATCCACTTGCTCCAACGCCTTTTTCAAATCGCTCAGCGCTTCGAGGCGCCGGCGTTCGTATTTGGAGATCCAGCGCGCGCCGATCTCATGGATTGGCGCCGGATTGAGGTAGTGCAGCTTCTCGCGTCCTCTACGGACGCTCACCACAAGATTGGCGCCTTCCAGAATGGCCAGGTGTTTGGCCACTGCCTGGCGCGTCATGTGCTTGCCTGCGGAAAGCTCGCTCAACGTCTGCCCGTTCAGGGCGAACAGAGCGTCCAGCAAAGCACGCCGGCTAGGATCGGCCAGGGCCCGGAAAACGCCGTCGACTGCCTCATCCGTGTCGTGCGCCACTGGCCCTAATATGCAACTATATGGTTGCATGTCAATGACGGTAATCAGGTGAGGCGCCATTGCAGAGCGCATCCGTCAGGAGGGCGAGGTAGCTTCCGCTACAATGACAGGGGACAAAGGGGCCGAATGACGCCGATCCGGGACAGGCTGCGATGACGCGCAGGCGCGTTGCCATTGTGGGCGGCGGCTTCAGCGGGGCCATGGTCGCGGCGCATTTGGCCCGGCGCGGGCGCGCGGCTCCGAACATTACGCTCATCGAGCGGCGCCAGAGGGTCGGGCCGGGCCTCGCTTACGGCACGAAGGATCCCGCCCACCTCCTCAACGTGCGGGCCTCAAATCTCAGCGCCTTTTCCGATCAGCCGGACCATTTTGTGCGCTGGCTGCGGCGCCACGGCGGCAGGGCCGACGCGCCAACCCGGTTCGCGCAACGTGCCCAGTATGGCGCCTACGTCGAAGAGGTGCTTCGCCGCAGTCCCTCGCTGTTCGGTCCCAAGCTCACCCGCGTGCGCGGCGCCGTCTTGAGCTGTAGCGCCGATGGCGAGGGTTGGACGCTTGGCTTGGACAACGGCCGAGCGGTGCAGGCTGACGCCGTCGTGCTGGCGCTTGGCAACGCGCCGCCTTCGCCGCCCGGTTTCATCAGGAACGCCGACGTGCCGCTGCTCGACCCATGGGACGGGGAGGCGCTTCGCCGTCTGCGGAACGGCGACGTGCTGCTGCTCGGCACTGGCTTGACCAGCGTCGATGTCGCCCTGTCGTTCGCGCGCATGCGCCGCAAGGGCGTCATCTATGCGCTCTCGCGGCGCGGCCAGCTTCCGCGCACGCACTTGCAGAACGCCGCTCCGCCGGCGCCACAGGCGCTGGACCTGCCGCCCTCGCTCAGCGACGCCATGCTCGCGCTCCGCAAGGAGGCCGAAGCGGGCGGTGCGCGCGGCGAGCCCTGGCAGCACGTGGTCGACCGCTTGCGCGCGCGCACGCCGGAGCTGTGGCAGCGCCTGCCGGCGGCCGCGCAACAGCGCTTTCTGAGGCACCTGCGTCCCTGGTGGGATGCGCATCGCCACCGCATGGCGCCCGAAATCGCCGCGCAGATCGGCAAACTGCAACGCGAAGGGCGTTTGCGCGTGCTCGCCGGCGAAATCGTCTCCGCGGAGCCGGAAGGGGCGGCGATCCATGTGCACCATCGCCAGCGCGGCAGCATGGTGCGCCATCATTTCGAGGTCGCCGGCGTAGTGAATTGCACCGGCGCTTCGATGGATCTCTCGACATCGGCTGACCCGCTCGTGCGACAGCTCTTCGCTGACGGATTCGTGCGCCAGCACGCCTCCGGCCTTGGCCTCGACGTCGACGCCGAGGGCCGCGCGATAACCGTATCGGGTGCGTCGCAGCCAAATCTCTACGCGCTGGGACCGATCACGCAGGGCGTGTTCCTGGAATCGACTGCGGTGCCTGAAATCCGCGTTCGCGCCGCGGCCATTGCAGCGATGCTGGCGCCGACGCGTTAACTGCGCTGAACGGAGTTTCGCGCAAGGCGAGCGT
Organism: Pseudomonadota bacterium; assembly: GCA_023461135.1. Taxonomy (GTDB): domain Bacteria; phylum Pseudomonadota; class Alphaproteobacteria; order Caulobacterales; family Aquidulcibacteraceae; genus Vitreimonas. The sequence continues at coordinate 5,984 of JAEWNX010000052.1, read as the reverse complement.
CCGTTTTTCGCTCGGCGCCGAACATGCTTGCTTGCTGCCTGTGATAGTGGGGCATGCCGGCGTGGCGCAAAATGGGCGCCTGAACGCGCTCGATGTCGGGCGCGGCCTGGCGATCATCAGCGTCATCTACGGCCATGCGCTTGCGCCATGGGTTCTCACGGCCGGCGAGAATTTCAACGAAGCGGCGTTTCTGCAGTGGAAGCTCGGCGCCGCGTTCATGATGCCGTTCTTCTTCTTCCTGTCGGGCCTTAGCTGGCGCGAAGGAAAGTCGTTCGCCGCCAGCGCGCGCCAGGCGTTTACGCTCATCCTGATCGCGCTGATCGCGAGCGCCGTCTACGATTTCGCACGGCTCATCGCGAGCCTCACCGGCATTGGTCCAATGATCGGCGGGCAAACGCTGAGCATCATGGAGTATCTGGCCGGCGTCGGGCGCATGATCCTGATCGGCGATTATTATTCGCTGTCGCCGCTCTGGTTCATCGTCTGCCTGGCGGTGGTTCGCCTGATCGCGGCTCTCGCTGTGCGCCTGAGGCCGGTGAGCGCAATGGCGTTGACAGCGCTTGTTGTGGTGCTTTCGACCGCTTCGATCGATCTCGACTGGCGCAATTTTTACCAGATCAAACCGCTGGGCGTCGCGTTCCTGTTTTTCATGGCGGGACGCCTTGCGCGGAGCGGCTTTCACGCCCTCGAGCGCACGCCGGCCGCGGCGTATGCGTTGACGCTGATCGGCGCCGCCGTCGTCGCGCTCACGTTCCATCTCAACGAAGGCTGCCGTTGGGACGCTGTGGCCCATTGCGGCGAAAGCTGGCTCGACGGACGCTTTGGCGTCGCGATGATCCATGGCCAGATCGGCAACATCCCGTTCTTCATGCTGACGGCGCTCGCGGGCATCGGCTTCGCCAGCGGGCTCGCGATCATCCTGGCGCGGTTCGGCGGCGCGGTTGGCCGCAAGCTCGACGCCTGGGGCGGCAACTCGCTCAACCTCGTGATCGTCAACGCCGGCTTCCTGCACGTCGGCAACGTGTTCGTGGAGCACTGGATCGTGCCGAACTTCGAGCCGACTACGCCGCTCTTCTTCCTCGTCTTGTTTGCCGTGACGCTGATCGCCAACATCTTTGCCGCGCATGTGCTGGATCGGCCGCTGCGCCGGCTGCAGCGCATCGCGCTCACAGCGGCGCGGCAGATCGTGGAGGGGGCGTGCGCGATCCCTCCGGCCCTGGCTTGGGCGCAGCGCGGCGATCGTGTATCGCAACGGAATGACTGATCAACCCAGCGCCGGACGCTTCGACGGACGCATCCACAAACTGCCGGTGCGCGTCTATTACGAAGACACCGACTTCACCGGCCTCGTTTATCACGCCAATTATCTGCGCTTCTTCGAGCGCGGCCGCAGCGACTTCTTGCGCGCCGCCGGCGTGCACCATTCGGCCTTGCTCGAAAGCCCCGAACCCATGGGCTTTGCGGTGAACCGCATGAGCCTGGATTTCCTCAAAGCGGCGCGGATCGACGACGCGCTTGTTGTGGAAACCGCCTTCGAAACGATGCGAGGCCCTCGCATCTTCATCGCGCAAATGCTGCGGCGCGGCGACGATGTGCTGGTCAAAGCCGAGGTCCAAGTCTGTTGCATCTCGCTCACGGGTAAGCCCCGTAAGCCGCCAGCCATGCTTTTAGGGCGGCTTAAACCATTTCTAGAGCCCTCGGCGTCCAGCTTTTGACAAACTCATCCGGCTCTAAGCCGGGTTGGGGCGCGGCTTATCCGCAAGGCCGCGGATGCGGGAGCGAGCATGGAATCCGGCGCAGAGCAAATCACCATCCTCAGCCTGTTTCTCCAGGCTGACCCGGTCGTCAAAGGCGTGATGCTGATTCTCGCCGTGGCGTCGATTTGGACGTGGGCCGTGGCGGTCGACAAATGGCTGCACTTCGGCGACCTGGAATCGCACGCGCGCAAGTTCGAGCGTGAGTTCTGGTCCGGCCGTTCGCTCGACGACGCCGATGAGCGCGGCGATCGTCCGCGCGATGCGCTGGGCCGCGTGTACGCCGCCGCTGCACGCGAATGGCGCGAAGCGCGCCGCGCCGGCGTTGCGACAGAAAACGCGCAACTGATGATGGATCGCGTCGACCGGCTGATGCAGGCGCAGATTTCGCGCGAGATGCAGCGCGCCTCGAAGAGCCTTGGCGTCCTGGCCACCGTCGGCGCCTCGGCGCCGTTCATCGGCCTCTTCGGCACGGTGTGGGGCATCATGAACGCTTTCACCAATATCGCCCAACAACAGCAGACGAACCTGGCGGTCGTTGCGCCCGGCATCGCCGAAGCGTTGTTCGCCACCGCCCTCGGTCTCGTCGCGGCCATTCCGGCGGTGATCTTCTACAACAAGTTTACGGGCGACCTGGATCGCTTCGGCGACCGGCTCGATACGTTCAGCGATGAGGTTGCGGCGCGGCTGTCGCGCCGTCTGAGCGAGCGTAGCTGATGGCAGGCCTAGGCCCCTCACGCAGAGGAGGCGGCCGCGGACGCAGATCGGCGCGGCGCTCCCGTCTCAGCGAGATCAACGTCACGCCGTTCGTGGACGTGATGCTGGTGCTGCTGATCGTGTTCATGGTGACAGCGCCGCTGCTCACCGTCTCAATCCCGATCGAACTGCCGCGCACCGAAGCCAAACAATCGGCGGCCGAAACCGAACCGCTTTCCATCACGGTGCAGCAGGACGGCACGGTGTTCCTGCAGGAAACGCAGGTGACGGTGGATGAACTGGTGCCGCGCCTGCGCGCGATTTCGCGCGAGGGCTACGACCGCGCGATCTATATTCGGGGCGACGCCAACGCGAATTATGGCCTGATGGCCGACGTGCTGGCGCGCGTCAGCTCCGGCGGCTTCACCAAAATCCAGCTTGTCACCGACACACGCGAGGGTCAGCGCGCCCCTGCGGCTTCGAGTGAATGAGATGCGCCCCGGGGTTGTCGTCTCCATCGTCGGCCACATCGGCGCGGTGCTGATGACGTACTTGGCCTGGGAGACGCGTCCCGTGCTGATACCCGCGTCCGGCTCTGTTGTGCCGGTCGAGATCGTGGCTGTTGCGCCGGAATCGAACGTGCGTGCGCTGGCGCAGGAGGTTCCGGACGAGGAAGTGTCGCCGGAGGAACAGGAGCCGGAGCAGGCGGACGAAGCGCCTGCGCCTGCGCCGACGCCGCGAGAACAACGCCGCCAACGCACCGACGATTTCAATCTCGACGCCGTCGCAGGCTTGCTGGACAAGCAGCGCGAGCCCGGACGCCGCCGCCAGGAAGGCGAGCGCGCCGAGCGCAATCAGCAGGGCTCAGGCCTCGGCACTGCGGAAGTCGTCGCCATCGAAGACCGCGCTCGCGCGCTGATTCGAGCCCACATGCGGCGCTGCTGGCGCATGCCCGTAGATTTGCCCGATCCTGACCGTCTGGTGGTCGTAGTTGAGTTCGAGATTAACCGGAACGGCACGCTGAACGGCCAGCCGGAAGTGACGAGCCCGCGCAGCGGCAGCTACACGTTCGATCCGGCCATGCGCACCGCGGTCGACGCAGCCGTGCGTGCGGTTCGCGCGTGCGATCCTTATCCGTTGCCGGACGATCCGGTGGTGGGCGAGCATTACGAGATCTGGCGCACCCAGGTTTACACGTTTAGGCCCAGCAGCAACTGAGCTCTTGAGGAAGTTGAGATGACCATGATCAGACGGATGTTCTTCGGAATGATCCTTCTCGCCGCGGCCAGCCTCGCGGCGCCCGCGCACGCGCAACTCCGCGTCGACATCACCGAGGGCCACCTCAACCCGATGCCGATCGCTGTGGCCGATTTCATCGGCGCCAACGCGCCAGCGCAGCAGGTCGGGCGCGATGTGGCCGGCGTGATCCGCGCCAATCTCGACCGCTCAGGATTGTTTCGTCCCGTCGAACCGAGTGCGTTCATCGAACGTATCACCGCGTTGGAAGTGCCGCCGCGTTTCGCGGACTGGCGCGTGATCAATGCGCAGGCGCTGGTGGTGGGGCAGGTGACGCCGTTGCCCGACGGTCGCATCCGCATCGACTTCCGCCTTTATGACGTGTTCGCCGAACAGCAGCTCACGGGCTTCACGTACACGACGACGCCGGACAATTGGCGGCGCATCGCGCACAAGATATCCGACAAGGTCTATGAGCAGCTCACAGGCGAGCCCGGCTATTTCGACACGCGCATCGTGTTCGTGTCGGAAAGCGGCCCGCGCACGCGCCGCATCAAGCGCCTGATGATCATGGATCAGGACGGCGCCAACCCGTTCTTCCTCACTAGCGCCGACGCGCTGGTGCTGACGCCGCGCTTCTCGCCCTCGACGCAAATGATCACCTACATGAGCTTCGAGACGGGCGCGCCGCGCGTGTTCCTCTACAATCTCGAAACCAACCGCCGCGAAGTGCTGGGCGACTACCCGGGCATGACCTTCGCGCCGCGCTTCTCGCCGAACGGCCGCGGCATCGTCTTCACGCTGGACATGAACGGCAATTCCGAGATTTTCACGATGGATCTCGGCAATCGTGCGCGCCGGCGCCTCACCAATCATCCCGCGATCGACACGTCTCCGTCCTATTCGCCGGACGGCCAGCAGATCGTGTTCAACTCCGACCGCGGCGGCTCTCCGCAATTGTACGCGATGAACGCCGATGGGTCGGGCCAGCGCCGCATCAGCTTCGGCGAAGGCCGATACTCGACGCCGGTTTGGTCGCCGCGCGGCGATCTCATCGCCTTCACACGCCAGCGCGGCGGCGCGTTCGCCATCGGCGTGATGCGTCCCGATGGCTCCGGTGAACGCATATTAACCGAGAGCTATCTCGACGAAGCGCCGACGTGGTCGCCGAACGGGCGCGTGATCATGTTCTTCCGCGAAGGCCGCGGAACGGGTCCGCGTTTATGGTCGGTTGACCTTACGGGACGGAATTTACGCCAGATTCCCACACAAACCGAGGCTTCTGACCCCGCCTGGTCGCCCTTGTTGCCGTGAAGGGAACACGATTGTCGGCTAGGAACTACGCCGGTAAGCTTTGCATTCAGCCGGAGGGGGATAATCCGTTCGTTGAATGCGCCGGAAATAAAGGGGAGCTTTGATCGATGCGTAAATTTCTAATTGCTTTGTCCGCCGTCGCTGCGCTCGCCGCTTGCGCGAGCCGTGGTGAACCGGCGCCGACGCCAACCGAAACGCCGCCGGTCACTGACACCGCGCCGCGCGGTCCGACGCCGGGCTCGGTGGAAGACTTCCGCGTGTCCGTCGGCGACCGCGTCTTCTTCGGCTACGACCGTTTCGATCTGACGCCTGAAGCGCGCCAAGTGCTCGAGCGCCAAGCGGCCTGGCTGCGCCAGTATCCGAACGTGCGCCTGCTGGTCGCCGGCAATTGCGACGAGCGCGGCACGCGCGAATACAACCTGGCCCTCGGCGCCCGCCGCGCCGCCGCCGCGCGCGACTATCTCGTGTCGCTCGGCGTTCCCGCCAGCAGCGTCGAAACCGTTTCCTACGGCAAAGAGCGTCCGCTCGACGCGCGTGCGAACGAAGAGGCCTGGAGTGTGAACCGCAACGCACACTCGCAGATCGTTAGCGGCGCGGTCTCCTAAGCGCCCAAATTTGGCCCCGAGCACCCGCAACTGGTGTTGTCCATGACGGATCTATCGGCGCCATTGTTCAAAACGGCCCGGCACGCGGCGATCGTCGCCGCGGCCGGGTTTTTCTTGGCTATTCCCGCGGCGGCGCAAACCACGCTGCCGCCCCCCGCGTTCGGCACGGCCGACCAGCGGCAGGACCGCATCCAGGAACTGGAAGGGGCCCTGCGTGACGCTGAAGCGCAAAACGAAAACCTGCAGCGCCAGCTCAACGAGGCCAACCGCGAGATCACACGTTTGCGCGGCATGGTCGGCGAACTGGCCGGTGTAAACCAACAACTGGCGACGCCGCCGGCTGATGGCGGTGCGGCGACGCCTGCGCCCCAAGCAGGCG
>JAEWNX010000051.1 GCA_023461135.1 Pseudomonadota bacterium | reverse complement strand
CGTCGACCGGGCCGAGGGCGCCCAAGCCATAAGGGACGCGCTCTCGCAGAGCGCCGGCATTCACGCCGACGACGGGCAAGCCTGACGCCTGCGCTTCGATCACCGAAATCGCAAATGTCTCGAACGGACCGGCGCTGACATAGAGGTCGGCCGAGGCGAGCAGTTCGGAAAAGCGCCCGCGATCGCTCTCGTAATCGAACACGCGGATGTTCGGGTTGCGCGCGGCGGCGGTCTCCACGTCGGTGCGTTGCGGCCCGTCTCCCATCAGCCAAAGCTGAGCCGGCATCCCGGACGGCAGCGCTTCGAAGGCCTTGACGATTGTCAGCACGCGCTTCTCGGCGCAGAGCCGGCCCGCGAACACCACCACGACGGTCTTCTCGTCCGCGCCATAGCGCGCGCGCACCTCAGCCGATCGTCTGCGCGGACTGAACAATTTGAGATCCACACCCATCGGCACGATCTCGATATCCTCGACGCCGTATTCCTGCAGGCGGGCCGCCTGCGACGGACTCGCCGCGAACTTCAGATCGCAATGGGAGAAGACATAGCGGATGTATCTCTGCGCGCCTGTGGCGGCGACGTCCGCGAGTTTCTCGACGCCGCCGGCCAGCGCTTCGCTCACATCCCGCAGCCAGTTGTACGCGGCCGCGCGCATGGGTGCGGCGACGTAAGCTTTGGCCACGTCCGTGTGAAAGTAGGCGCCGAGCAGGCAATCGCCGCCGGCTTCGCGTATTCGCCGGCGATAGGCGAACGCCGCCCATGGTTCGGTGTAGTAACTGCCGAGTTCGACGGCGCTGGGCGCTTCTTCAAGCAGCACCTGTTTGATTTTTGTCGGTGAGATGAAGAAGCGGTAGGCGGTCTGCCCGGGCAAGAGCGGGCTCTTGATCGTCACCGTCGTTGTGCGGCCCGAGCGGCGCACGCGATCGCGCGCGCCCGGGATGATGAGCAGGTGTTCGTAGTCCGTATTCTCGCGCAGGAAGCGCCGCTTCTCGTCGATATAGGTTTTGATGCCGCCGCTCTTGGCGTTGTAGGCCATGGTGATGTCGCAGAATTTCATGCGACGGCCCCGGCGGACGCGGCCTGGCGCCCTTCGAGCGGCACCGTCTCGCCAAACCTGGCTTTCACGCGCCGCGTGCCGGTTTCGGTGGTGACCCGTCCTTGCACGGCGCCGCCGTCCAGCACCTCCAGCCGGATCGTCGTCCGCCAAAGCGGCAGCGAGAGCGCGAACGAGCGCCCGACTGCGCGTTTGGGAAAGCGTGGCTGCATGATCCGGCGTCCGTTTTCCTGGCGAACGCCGAACAACGCCTCGATCGCCAAAGTGTTCACCAGACCAGTCCAACCGACGAAGTCGATCACCGGTTTCTTGCCGAGCGTCATCGCTTTCCAGCGATTGCCGCGTTTACGGTAGAGGTCGCGGATCGCGTACGAGGTCGGATCGTAGAATTCGAAGAAGCGTCCGGTGCGGCCGTAGGTGCGGTAGACGCCGTCGCAAAGACGGTACGCGAAGTCGGCGGCCTGTTCGTGAAAGCCGTAGCGTCGCATCCCTTCGATGACAGCGAAGGCCGTGTTGATCCAAACCGGCCCGCGCCACATGTCGCGCTCGAAGGCAGGATCGTCGATGGCGACGGACGGCAGCGGGATGAGCGTGTTGAAGCCGCCGGGATCGAGGATGTGTTCTATGAGCGCGGCGGCGCGCCGTTCGTCTGGGATGCCGGCCCAGAGCGGAAGCACGGATGCGATGGTGCGCGCGCGGATGAAGTGGCCATCGACGGTGCTGCGGTCGAAATAATAGCTCTCGGATTCATCCCAGAGGAATGCATTGGCGGCGTTGCGGATGGCGGCGGCTTCGCTGAGATAGGCGCTCGCATCGTCGCGCTTGCCGAGCAGGCGCGCCATCGTGGCGAGCGCCTCGCATTGGATGATCGCGTAAGCCGAGAGGTCGGGCGCGGCGATGCGCCGGGTGTCGCGTAGGCGCCGCTCTTCGCGATCGCCGAAGCGCGGTGCGTTTTCGACGCCGGATTCGTAAGCATGCGCCCAGGCGTAGAGGCCGTTCTGCAAGCGCCGGCGCCGCTGCAGCCAAGCATGATACGCGCGCAGCGGCTCGTAGGCTGCGGCGATCCACTCGTGTTGCTGATCGCCGCTGGCAGCGTCGGCCAGGCGGTGAATCGACCAGGCGATCAGCGGCGGTTGCGTGAACTCGGAGCGCGCGAACTCGGAGACGAAGTGCTGCAGCCGGTCGCCGTCCCGATGGCGGATGACGGAGCTGAGAACGTCATGCGCGACGGCCGGGCTCCACCACTTCCAAATCTGCGCGATGAAGGCGGTGTCCCAGAGATAGATTGCTTGAAACGAGGGCGAGGGCCGCGCGTGGCGTAGCGGAGAGAGCGAGTCGGGATTGCGCAGATTGAGGAAGAGCGCCGCGTTCACGGCTGAGAAGCCATGCGTCCAGTGTACGACTTGGCCTTCGTCGTCGGTGACTGTGAGCTCGGGCGGAAGCTCTTCGATGGATTTTGTTTTCAGCAGCGCGGCGGTGACGCCTTGCGCCATGGGGCGATGGCCCTCGAACAAGCGCGACAGCACGATCTGTTCGAAGCCAAAGATGATGAGCCGTCGAATGCGGCCGCCCGTCGCCAGGACGCGCCGCCACCAGCTTACGCGGGGGATGTTGGACGCCGCCATAGTTCCCTGAGCAAACGCTTAGACGGCGGCGTGGGTTCTGTAGCGAACGCCTAGCGCGGCGCGCGCTTCGCCAGGATGCGCTGCAGCGTGCGGCGGTGCATGTTGAGGCGGCGCGCCGTTTCGCTGACATTGTGGCCGCAGAGTTCGTAGACGCGCTGGATATGCTCCCAGCGGATGCGATCTGCGCTCATGGGGTTGGCGGGGGGTTCGGGTGTGGCGTCCGGCGCCGCGAGCAACGCCTTGACGATGTCTTCAGGATCGGCGGGCTTGGCG
>JAEWNX010000050.1 GCA_023461135.1 Pseudomonadota bacterium | reverse complement strand
CTGCGCATCCACCGCGCGTGCAAGGAGATGGGCATCGCCACGGTCGCGGTGCACTCTACCGCCGACACGGACGCCATGCACGTTCGGCTCGCCGATGAGAGTGTCTGCATCGGCCCGCCTCCCGCTGCGAAGAGCTATCTGCACATTCCTGCGATCATCGCAGCCGCCGAGATCACCGGCGCACAGGCAATCCACCCAGGTTACGGCTTCCTGTCGGAGAATGCGAAGTTTGCCGAGATCGTCACCCAGCACGGCATGACCTTCATCGGCCCAACAGCCGAACACATCCGGCTCATGGGCGACAAGATTGCGGCCAAGCAAGCGGCCATCGACACGGGCATGCCTGTCGTGCCCGGTTCCGACGGCGGCCTCGCCAGCGAAGCCGACGCGATGAAAGTGGCGAAGAAGCTGGGCTACCCGGTGCTGATCAAGGCGGCCGCCGGCGGCGGGGGACGCGGCATGAAGGTGGCGCGCTCCGCTGAAGAATTGCCGGAGGCGTTCTCCACCGCGCGCGCCGAAGCGAAGGCCGCGTTCGGCAACGATGAAGTCTATATGGAGAAGTACCTGACGCATCCGCGTCACATTGAAATCCAGATCGTCGCCGACAGCCACGGCAACGTCGTTCATTTGGGCGAGCGCGATTGTTCGCTGCAGCGCCGCCACCAGAAAGTGATGGAAGAAGCGCCTTCGCCCGCGCTCAATACCGAAGACCGCGCGCGCATCGGCAAGATCACTGCGGACGCCATTCAGAGGCTTGGTTATCTGGGCGTCGGCACCGTCGAATATCTCTATGAAGACGGCGAGTTCTACTTCATCGAGATGAACACGCGCCTGCAGGTGGAGCATCCCGTCACGGAGATCATCACGGGCATCGAACGCGTCGGCGAACAGAACCGTAACGCGGACGGCGCCGAGCTTTCGGTCAAGCAGAAGGACGTGAAGTTCCGCGGCCACGCCATCGAATGCCGCGTGAACGCGGAAGACCCAGCAACCTTCCGCCCCTCCCCCGGCCGCATCACCGGCTATCACCCGCCCGGCGGCCTTGGCGTGCGCTTGGACAGCGCCATCTACGCGGGCTACGCGATCCCGCCGAATTACGACAGCCTCATCGGCAAGCTCATCGTGCACGGCCGCGATCGTGCGGAGTGCCTGATGCGCCTTCGCCGCGCGCTCGGCGAAATGGTGATCACCGGCGTCGACACCACGATCCCGCTCTTTCGCGATCTGATGAACGAGCCGGACGTGATCAACGGCGACTACTCGATTCACTGGCTTGAGAAGAACCTAAAGGCGAAGGCGGAGGGGTGACATGCGGGCGATGCTCTTTGCGTTGGCTGGCCTCGCCGCCGCATGTTCCCCGCCCGCCCCGAAGACCGAAGCCGCACCCGGCGAACCGGGCATTCCGGCCGAAGCTTCGAACCCCGAACGCGATGCAATGACGGCAGCGCTTGCGCCACGGGTGCAAGCTGAGATCGGCCAGCCGGTCTCGTTCACCGTGAGCACCATGCGCGTCGAAAACGATTGGGGCTGGCTGGTGGTTCAGCCCTGGACGCCGGATGGCGCGCAAATCGATTGGTCGCAGACGCGCTATGCTGAACGCGCGAGCGAAGGAATGCTCGACGGCGGCGGCACGACCTACGCGTTGCTCCGGCGCGCGAACGGGCAATGGCGCGTCGTCGACTTCGCCGTCGGGCCGACGGACGTGGCATGGGCCGATTGGCCAGAGCGCCACGGCGCACCCGGCTCGCTCATGCAAGCCAACTGAAGTTAACGGCCCGGCGATTGCAAAGAGCGTCCCGAACTCTTCGTGGGAACGCAGACTTATGTCGCAGAACGCCTTCTCAGCCATCGCCTTCGTGGCGGCGCTGACCTTCCTGGCCATGGCCATGACCGCATGCGCCAGTTCGGAACAACCCGTTCAGCAGGCGCACGATCCTTATTACAAGGGCAACGGCGTTACCGAATTCCATGGCGCACAAATTGGCGGTGACGCCCTGCGCGAGCGTCTGCCGGGCGAGTAAGCTTACTTCGGATTGAGCTGGTGAAGCAGCAGAGGGTTGCCCTCTGAGTCTGCGCACGGCGCCATGCGGCAGTGCGGGCCGGGAATGATTCCGTGCTTGAACTCCACGCCGTTCGCCTTGAGGCGCACCATCATGGCGTCAATATCCTCCACTTCGAGCGCCAGCGTCACGCCAGAGCCCGGCTTGTCGACGCCGATATTGGACAATGCGATGCATCCTCCTTGCGGCAGATCGTACTCGATCCACCAATGGCCGCCTTGGCCGCCGTGCATCCCGACCTTCAGGCCTAGCGTCTCCTCGTAGAACTTGCGCGCGCGCGGCACGTCCAGCGCCGGCATCATCGTGAACGCCACTTTCTTGATCATGTCGCCCCTCGCCTACTTCCTAGCGGGCTTGTCGAACGCTTTTATCGCGTCCCTACCGACCCATCGTTCAGTCACATCCTCAGACACGCTGAGCTGTTCGGCCAGCTCGCGCGCCGCGGCGCGGCATTTCGGGTTCTTCTTCCCCCCGATTGCGCGCAGCGCCCAGTTCACCGCCTTTTTCACGAAATTGCGCCCGTCGCTCGCATGGACTTCGATCAGCTCGAGCCCGCGCAAGCATTGCTCATCGCTGATCGTTTTGTGCAACGCGCAGGAGGCCAGCAGTGCAAACGCGGCGCGCTTCTCGAACTCGCCCTTCGCCTTCGCCCATTTCTCTATCTGCTTGAAGGCGTGCGGCGAGCGATCCCAGTAATGGAAGCACGCCGTGTCGACGATGCCCCAATTATCGAAATCCCTGGCCCAGCGATCCATCTCGGCGGGCGTTGCCTTGGCGGGATCGCCGACCATCGTCGCCAGCATGCGCGCATCGTGCACGCCGCTCGCCCACAATTGCTGCGCGAGTGCGTGGTCGTGGCCGATCTGCTTGGCCATCGCACGCAATGTTCCGACAGGCGCACCGTACACCTCGGCCTTGGTGACGATGCCATAGCGTGCTGCCATATCGGCTTTGTACTTGGCCGAACCGCCGCGCTTCAATTGCGCGAGAATGGATTTGATGTCGGCGGGCGCGCCTTTCGCCGCCGCGTTCTTACCCTTGGAGGGCGCGGCTTTCTTCTTCGCCGCCATCAGAGATGCTTGATCCAAGCGCGCACGATGGCCTCCAACGCCCTTCGATTACCGGCAATATCGCGCCCGGCGCCGAGCGTCACCATCACGCGATCTTCCGCCAGCCACTTCACCAGGCCTTTCGGATCGGGAAGCTCGAACGGCTTAAGGTCCGGACGCTTTTTCACGCCGAGAAACAGGATGAGCTGAACGCGCTCCTTCGCCCGGACATGGATAGTCGCGAACCAATCTTTCTCGGTGCGAAAGCTGGGCGCATTCCACTTCACGCCCTCGCTGATCGCCGGGCTGACGCCGAGGATGATCCGGCGAACGGCCTCGATTTCGAGCTTCAGTGGGTGGTCCAGAAGGTCGGCGACGTCCCGCGATGGCGCCGAGCGCGCCTTCGTCGCCGCCTTCTTGCCCCTCACCGCCATCAACCCCGCGCCGCACGTTCAAGGGCGGCGACGTCAATTTTCTTCATCGTCATCATCGCCGCGAACACGCGATTGTTCTGAGCCTTATCCGAACTCGTTGTGAGTTCGATCAATTGTCTGGGCGTGACCTGCCACGACAGGCCATATTTGTCCTTCAACCAACCGCACTGACTCTCCTGGCCGCCGCCGGCAAGCAGGCGTTCCCAGTAATAGTCGACTTCCTGCTGGCCATCGCAGTCGATCACGAAGGAGACAGCTTCATCGAGCTTGAAATGCGGGCCCCCATTGATGGCGGTGAAGTGCTGCCCATCGAGCTCGAACGCCACGGTCATC
>JAEWNX010000049.1 GCA_023461135.1 Pseudomonadota bacterium | reverse complement strand
CGATAGCCTCGAGCGTTACGCCACGTGGCTGAGGTAGCGCCATGGCCGAGCAGAACGACGACGACAAAACAGAAGAGCCGACGCCGCGAAAGCTGGAGCAGGCGCGCGAGAAGGGCGACATCGTCTATTCGGCGGAAGTGGGCGCGGCGCTATCGCTGATCGCGGCGACCGGAATCGTTGCGTTCATGTCCGGGCCGATCGTCGGCGAGATGGGGCGGAGCTTCATCGGCTTCCTGGCGATGCCGGAGCAATACTCGACCGAACCCAGCTCGCTAATGTCGATCGGCGCGCGCGTGGGAATCAAGCTTGGCGCGATTTTCGCGCTTGTGGCGATCGCGCTCGGCGCAGCCGGGCTTGCTGCGCGCTATGTGCAGGATCGTCCGACGTTCACCGGCGAGCGGATGACGCCGAAGTTGGACAAGCTCAATCCGGTGCAGGGGTTCAAGCGTGTATTCGGAAAGCAGGCGGCGGCCTCCTTCCTGAAATCGCTGGCCAAGCTCGTCGTCGTGGGCGCGGCGATGGCGTGGGTGCTGTGGCCAAACAACGCCGAACTGGAAAACGTCGCGCTGCTCGATCCGCGCGCGCTGCTTCTGTTCATCAAGGAGCGCGTCGTCTCGCTGATGCTGGCGTTGGCGAGCGCTGCGGCGGTGATCGCGGCCATCGACTACGTCACGACGCGCCAGTCCTACATGAAGCGCATGCGCATGAGCCGGCGCGAGATCAAGGATGAGCTCCGGCAAAGCGACGGCGATCCGATGGTGAAGGCTAAGCTGCGCCAGATCCGCATCGAGCGCTCGCGCAAGCGCATGATGGCGAACGTGCCGAACGCCAGCGTCGTCATCACCAACCCGACGCACTATGCAGTGGCGCTCAAGTACGAGCAGGGCGAGACGCCCGCGCCGATCTGCCTGGCCAAGGGCGTCGATGCGGTAGCGGCACGAATTCGCGAAGTTGCGGAAGAAAACAACATTCCGATTGTGGAAGATCCACCGCTGGCGCGCGCCCTGTTTGCATCGGCGGATGTGGATGAAGTGATTCCACGCGAACATTACGAGGCGGTGGCGAAGGTGATCGGATTCGTCATGCGTCTGGCGCGGCGTAGAGGCCGCGCGCGGCGGAACCGGTAGCGGAGAAGTGTGATGGCGGATGGGTTTCCACCCATTGGGAACAGTGCTCCGAGGGCCGAATCGGGCTCAATTGGCCGGCCATCAGGCGCGCCAATGACAGATCACGCAGAAACCCCACCACCGCGCAGCGGCGGGCGGCTTGACCCGCTTCAGATCCTGTTCTGGATCTCGGCCACCGTTGGCGTATGCGCGGCAGGGGTTGCGATTACGGCGGGGCCGAGCGTCGGTCAGGCCGGCGCGGTGCTGCTCGTGCTCGTCGCCGCGGTGGGCATGGTGCTGTTCTTCTGGATGTCGCGCGGCGCGGGCCGCGCGCTTGGCGCATTCCCGGAGCGCGGCGCGATGGCGGCGGCTTCGCTCCTCAGCGGACGCAATGACTTTGCGTTGATCGAAGCGCTGGACGAAGCGGCGCTGATCACGGACGCGCAACTGTCGCCGCTTGTGGGCAACACCGCCTACCATCACATCGCGGAGGCCGCGGGAATTCTGGGTGACAGCGATCGCCCGCCCATGCTGAGCCGCTTGTTCGGCGCGGACCCAATGTTGTCGGCGCCGATGTTCCGGTTGTCGAAGGCGGCGCAGCTTGGCCAATCGCGGCGCGAGGATTTGCCGGCGACGGCGGCGCTTCTGGGCAAGCCGACGCGCTACGAGGCGAGCGTCGGGCCGATGTCGAGCGGCCATGTGCTGTGGCGGCTGCGCGAACTGGCGGCGGGTGAGAACTCGGGCGCGAGCGAAGAGGCGCGGCAGATTTTCTTGGATGACGCGCCGGTCGGGTTCTTCGCGGCGAAGAGCGACGGAACCATCATCTACATGAACCGCGCGCTGCGTGCGGTGCTCGGGCTCGGGGACGATCCTTCGCTGTTGCGTGTGAAGGATTTCGTGAAAGAGGATTCCGGCAAGCTGCTGCGGCGCGACCGGCGCGGGTTCGGCCCGACGCGCGTGAAGATCACGCTTCGTGGGATCGACGGGCAGGAGACGGGCGCGTCGGCGCTCTCGTTCGTGCCGCCGGAAGAGATCGACGGCGCGGTGCGGGCGCTGGTGTTCTTCTCGGAAAACGAAACGCCGGACGCACAGGGCGCGGTGCGCACGAGCGCGGAAGGCGCGGAGGGCGTGTTCAGCCATGCGCCGCTGGGCATCGCGGTGCTTGATGGCGGCGATCCCGCGTCGGCGGCGCTGTTGGATTCTAACGCGGCCCTGATGGAGATGACGCAGGGGCGCGCGACCCCTTCCGCGCCGTTCTCCGATCTGTTCGATGCGTCGGAAGGCCCGGCGGCGCTAGCGCAGCGTTTGCGCCATGCCATCAACGATCCCATCGAGATCATGTTGGCGACCTCGCCGCCGACGGCGGTGCACGTGCATTTCGCGCGCTCGCCGGACGGGCGCGGCATCGCGTATGTGCTGAACGTCAGCCAGCAGCGCGAACTCGAGACGCGCCTGGCGCAATCGGAAAAGATGCGCGAGATCGGCGAGCTGGCCGCCGGCGTGGCGCACGACTTCAACAACCTGCTCACGGTGGTGATGCAGACGTGCTCGTACCTGCTGCGCCGTCACCCGGTCGGCGACGCCGATTATCCGATGCTGAAGGAAATCTCGGATCACGCCACCACGGCGAAGGAGCTTTCCGAAATGCTGCGCGCCTATGCGCGCCAGCAGACGTTCGCGCGCGAAGTGTTCGATGTGGGTGATTTCATCGGCTCACGCCAGGAGTTGATCCGGCGCATCATGGGCGCGTCGATCAATTACGAAATCCGCCACGGGCGCGATCTGCCTTTTGTGAAGGTAGACAAGACCCAGCTCGAACGAGTGCTGGTGAACCTCGCGACCAACGCCCGCGATGCGATGACGCCGAAGGGCGCGCACCTGCCGAAGGACGGCAAACTCACGGTGCGCACGGCGGCGGTCGATGCGGAATACGTCCGCGGCTTGGGCCACAACCCGATCGAGGACGGCCGTTACGCGATGATCGAGGTGGAAGACACCGGCGGAGGCATCAAGCCCGAGCACGCGGCGAAAATCTTCCGTCCGTATCACTCGACCAAGGAAGCCGGCAAAGGCACCGGTCTGGGCCTCGCCACCAGCTACGGCATCGTCAAGCAATCGGGCGGCTATATCTTCTTCACGTCCAAGGTGGGCAAGGGCACGACCTTCCGCATCTTCCTGCCCGAGTACCAGCCGACGCAAGAAGAGCTGCAGGACATCGTCGAGAAAGAGCGCGCTCTGCTCACGCCGCCGCCGAAAGACGTCGCTGGCCGCGGCAAAATCCTGTTCGTCGAGGACCAGACCGCCGTGCGCCGCTCGATCGTGCGCAATCTGAAAGAATGCGGCTACGAGGTCGAGGAAGCCGAGAACGGCGAAGAGGCGCTGGAAATCCTCGAGCGCAACCGCGGCGCTTACGACATCATCATCTCGGACGTCTCGATGCCGATCATGACCGGCCCCGAGATGCTGCAAGAGGCCGAGCCCGAGATGATCGGCAACGCCAAGGTGCTCTTCCTCTCAGGCTACGCGCCGGAAAGCTTCAGCCACATGCTGGAGCAATATCCGGTGCATTATATGAGCAAGCCCGTGACGATGGAGCAGCTCGTCGGCCGCGTGAAGGAGCTGCTGGCGGCGGCTTGAGCGCCGGCAGCCTCCGTCCAAAATCGCCATAGACGCCGGGTAGACTGCTCGAATGTACGAGCCCTTCCCGAAGTGGCGATTGTTTCTAGTTCCACCGCACTGGTTTCGGT
>JAEWNX010000048.1 GCA_023461135.1 Pseudomonadota bacterium | reverse complement strand
AAGAAGCAGAAGACGACCGGCGGCGCTTCGTCGCGCACGGGCACGTCGCTCGAAAGCATGATGGCCAAATTCAAGGATTCGACGGCGAAAGAGCTGCCGATCCTGATCAAGGCCGATGTGCAGGGCTCGGCGGAAGCGATCGTCGGATCGCTGGACAAGCTGGCGCACGAAGAAGTGCGCGCGCGCGT
This sequence comes from Pseudomonadota bacterium, assembly GCA_023461135.1. Taxonomy (GTDB): domain Bacteria; phylum Pseudomonadota; class Alphaproteobacteria; order Caulobacterales; family Aquidulcibacteraceae; genus Vitreimonas. The sequence continues at coordinate 2,493 of JAEWNX010000048.1, read as the reverse complement.
GGTGCTCTCGGGCGTCGGCGCCATCAACGAATCGGACGTCCAGCTCGCCAAGGGCTCGGGCGCGCCGGTCATCGGCTTCAACGTCCGCGCGTCGAAGGAAGCGCGCGACCTGGCCGAGCGCGAAGGCGTCGAAATCCGTTACTACAACATCATCTACGACCTAATCGACGACATCAAAGGCGTCATGTCGGGGATGCTGGCGCCGATCAATCGCGAAACCTTCCTCGGCAATGCGCAGGTGCTGGAAGTCTTCACCATCTCCAAGGTGGGCAAAGTCGCGGGTTGCCGTGTCACCGATGGCGTCGTCCGCAAGGGCGCGAAGGTTCGTATCCTGCGCGACGATGTCGTGATCCAGGAGATGGGCGTGCTCACGACGCTGAAGCGCTTCAAGGATGAAGTGAACGAAGTGGTCTCGGGCCAGGAATGCGGCATGAGCTTCGGCCAATTCCAGGACATCAAGCAAGGCGACGTGATTGAATGCTTCAACGTCGAAGTGGTTCAGCGTTCGCTTTAAAGGGCAGGCCGATGCGCACTCTGCTGTTGTCAGCACTGGCGGCGCTTAGCCTGGCTGCGGCCGGCTGTTCGCGGCAAGACGAGGGCAATCAGCCCGAACGCCCGCGCGGCTCCACAGTGATCGAGCCGGAGACGCGCGTCGACGTGGTGCCGCAGGAAGAGCCCGCGGTCGCACGCACGCAATGGCGCGCCGCATCCGACACCGCCCGGCGTGTGTCCGGCAATCTGCGCGTCAGCATCGAAGGAACGCGCGGCGGGCCGGTAATCTTCGCGTTCGCGAACGGCATCACTGTGCGCGCGCAGCCCTACAACATGGTGCCGGCGGATTCCCGCTCGGGCGTGGGCGGGCAAAGCTTTGCGGCCGTGCTCGGCGGCGATCCGCGCGTGCAGGCGTACCTCTACCGCGTGCTGGATGAGAACGTGACGCGCAGCGCGCCCCAAGGCGGGCTGTGCGGCGAAGAGCGCACGCGCTACATGGCTGTCAGCGAGTTCGTGGACGGCACGGGACGCTGGGTGTTCAAGATCGCGGCGTTCCGCGGCAGCGAAGCGCCGCCCTCGGACGATCCGCAAGTGTGCAATTCCTACGCCTACATTGCGCAGTGACATGAAACGCAAGGCGAGAGGACAAGAACGCGGCGGCCCGTCGCAACGCCAGTTGCGCGCGGCCGAACTGGTGCGGCACGCGTTGGTCGAGATTATCGCGCGGGAGGATTTGCGCGACCCCGATCTCGTGGGCGCGTCGATCACGATCGGCGAGGTGCGCGCCTCGCCGGACCTGAAGCACATGACGGCGTTCGTGTCCGCGCTCGGCCCTGCCGATCCGCAAGCGATCGCGCGCGGCCTCACGCGCAGCGCCGGTTTCCTGCGCAGCAAGCTCGCGCGCGCGGTGGACTTGCGCTTTACGCCGGAGCTGCACTTCCAGGCGGACGTCTCCTACGACGAAGCGCGCCACATCGATGAATTGCTCGCGAGCCCGGAAGTGGCGCGCGACTTGGACCACAAGGACAGCGACTAGATGAGCCGCCGCAAGAAGGGCGAGGATGTTTCCGGCTGGATCGTCTTGGACAAGCCGGAGGAGATGACGTCGACGCACGCCGTGTCGGCCATCAAGCGTGTGTTCAACGCCAACAAGGCGGGTCACGCCGGCACGCTCGATCCGCTGGCCTCCGGCATCCTGCCGATCGCGCTGGGTGAAGCGACCAAGACCGTGCCGTGGCTGATGGAGGCGGAGAAAACCTACCTCTTCACCATCAAGTGGGGCGTCTCGACGCTGACGCAGGACCGCGAAGGGGCGCCGGCGGCGGAAAGCGATGTGCGTCCGACGCCGGAGCAAATCCGCGCCGCGCTCCGGGAGTTCGTCGGCGAGATCGAGCAGATCCCGCCCCAGTTCAGCGCCGTGAAGGTGGACGGTGAGCGGGCCTACGACATCGCCCGGTCAGGCGAGGCGGTGGAATTGGAGCCCCGCCTGGTGGTTGTCCACGAGGCCGAGCTCGTCGGAACGGAGGGGGCGGACCTCGCCAGCCTCAAGGTCCGTTCGGGCAAGGGCTTCTATATACGCGCCCTCGTGCGCGATCTGGCGGCGAAGTTGGGGGCGGAGGGCCATGTCTGGCGGCTTCGGCGCACTGCTGTTGGCCCGTTTACCGAGGCCCAGAGCGTCACACTGGACGAATTGCAGGTTTTGGGTCAGAAGGGCGCCGCGTCAGAACGCCTGAAACCCGTTGAGACCGCGCTGGACGACATCCCGGCACTGGCCATCAACGGAGAGGACGCGTTCAAACTCAGACAGGGGCGTCCCATCGTCCTCCTCCCACACGTGGTGGAGACGCTGAAGCCTCAGTTTCGTGACCGCACCATCGCCGGGCAGGACGCATCCCGCGCGGCGTTGGCCTTGTTTCAAGGCAAGGCGGTTGCGCTGGGCGACGTGCGGGCCGGCCGGTTAAAGCCGCCCCGCGTGTTGCACATTTGAGATTGAATAGGAGA
>JAEWNX010000047.1 GCA_023461135.1 Pseudomonadota bacterium | reverse complement strand
GGCGCTCGCGGCGAGCTTCTCGCGGCTTTTCTACTCCAAGGAGGTCGAACGCGCCGCCGAACGCATGGCGCGCGAAACGCAGCCCGACGTCGCCTATGTGCTGCTCTATCTGCGCAAGCTCTCGCCGGCGCTGTTGGTCGGTCTGAAGCGCGCCGGCGTGCCGATCGTCGTGCGGCTCTCCGACTACGGCATGTTCTGCGCGCAGACGTACTGCCTGCGTGAGGGCAAGCCGTGCACCGCCTGCCAAGGCGGCGCGCTGCTGCCGAGTGTCATGCATGGGTGCGTCGAAGGCAGCCGCGCGGTGTCGGCGGTGCATGCGCTGGCGATGTCCTGGCAGCGGGCGCGAGGTTATTTCGATCTCGTCGACCAGTTCGTAGTCACGAATGAATTCATGCTGGAGACGATGCGGCGCGCGGGCTTTCCCGCGGAACGGCTCACCTGCATTCCGACATTCGTCGATACCGATCGCTTCAGCCCAACGCGCGAACCGCCGGAGGACTACGTTCTCTTCTGCGGCCGTCTGCACCAGGTGAAAGGCGCGCACGTGCTCGTCGACGCTCTCCGCCTGTTGAAGGCGCAGGGACGCAGCGTCCGCCTCAAGATCGCCGGCACGGGCCAGGACCCACGCTACGTCGAGACGCTGAAGCGGCAAGTCGAAGAGACGCACTTGGCGGGGCAGGTGGAGTTCGAGGGCCAGGTCGATCCGGCCATGCTGCCGTCGCTGTATCAACGCGCGTTCGGCTCGGTGACGCCCGCGCTGTGGTTCGAGAACTTGCCCAACGCGCTGCTTGAAAGCATCGCCTGCGGCACGCCCGTCATTGCCTCCGACGTCGGCTCACTCGCCTGCACGCTGACCGACGGCGTGGACAGCCTGCTCTTCCCTGTCGGCGACGCCGCCGCGCTCGCGAACCGCATTGCGCGCTTGATCGATGATCCGGTGCTGCGCATGCGTTTGGCTCAGGGCGCCCGGCGGACAGCCGTGGACCTGCACGCCCCGGAGCGCCACGTGGCGCGGCTGCTGGATTTGTTTGAAGGGCTCGCGCGGTCCGGCGAGAGCGCTGCGCCGCCGCTCTCGCGCGGCGAGGCGCCGCTAGAACGGATGGCGCGGGATTAGACGCCGGACTGCGCGCTGTAACGTCAGCGGCGCGGCGGAGGCTGCGGTCAGCGCAAGGTAGGTGACGGGGTTTTCCAGCACGTAGAAGCCGCGATAGACGCGCGGCGACAGGCGCTCATCGCCAAACAGCCATTTCGCATACGAGCTGGCTTCGAGATTGTAGAGCCGGCGCAGCAGCGCGCGTTCAGCGGGCGAGGCGGCGTCAATCCAGTTCGCAATGGTTTCGCACACACATGGCTGCGTGTTGAGCGAAGCCCGGCGGGTCACCTGGTTCGCCGCATCGTTGAAGTAGGTCGCGCCCACGAACGCCGATCCGACGAGCGGGGCAACGCGAGCAAGGCGGAGCCACAAATCCTTGTCGCCCCCGCGCGCGCAGCGCCCGGCCGGAAAAAGCCCGGCCTCTATGAGCGCGCGGCGGCGCGCCACGACCGCAGACGTCCACATTGGAGAGCGGCGCAACGCGAGCCAGAGCTGCACATAAGCGCTGAAATCCAACGCGCGCGTAGTTTCGTCTCCCGCGAGCGCGGTCTGCACGAACGATGTGCCATCGCTGCGGACGATCGTGCGTGAGGCGAAGACGGCCCCCGCCGCCGGCGCCCCGGCCATCAGCGCGCGCATGCCGGCCAAATAGTCCGGCGACCAGGCATCGTCGGCGTCGAGAAACGCGATCCACTGGCTCTCGGCCTGCTCGATGGCCAGATTGCGCGCTGCATATCCGCCTGCGCCCGGCTCGGTGCGGCGAAGGGAGCGCACCCGGCCGGAAAACTGGCGCACGAGGGCGGGGCCGTCGTCGTCAGAGGCGTCGTCCACGACGATGATCTCGTCCGCCGGATCGGTCTGCGCGAGCGCCGATCGGATCGCCCGCTCGATGTGGGGACCCTTGTTATAGAGCGGGATGACGGCGGCGATGGTCGGGCGCACAGCCCAGGTGGAACGCTTACCGGCGCTCCAGGGTTCGCCCGCCTGACGATACCCTGGCGTCAGGCCTTGCTCCGTGCGCGCCACAGGCCACAATGCGCGCATGGCGAAGGATGGCGAGTTGCAAGCTGAACATTTCGACGTGCTGATCGTGGGGGCGGGCCTCTCCGGTGTCGGCGCCGGTTTTCACCTGCAAAAGCGTTGCCCGGACAAGAGCTACGTGATCCTCGAAAACCGTGACGCCATTGGCGGCACCTGGGATCTCTTCCGCTATCCCGGCATCCGCTCGGACAGCGACATGTACACGCTCGGCTACGCCTTCAAACCGTGGACCGACCAGAAGGCCATCGCCGACGGCCCCGCCATCTGGAAATACGTCAACGAGACCGCCGACGAGTACGGCATCCGTCAGCACATTCGCTTCAAGCACCGCGTCGTGCGCTGTTCCTGGGATTCCAACGCCGCGCGCTGGACTGTTGAGGCCGAACACGCGGGCGCCGCCAAGCGCTTCACCGCGAACTTCATCCTCATGTGCGCGGGCTACTACAAATACGAGCACGGCTACATGCCCGACTTCAAAGGCATGGACCGCTTCAAGGGCCCCATCATTCAGCCGCAGCTCTGGCCTGAAGATCTCAATTATTCAGGCAAGCGCGTTGTCGTGATCGGCTCGGGCGCTACGGCCGTCACGCTGGTGCCGGCGATGACCGACAAGGCCGCGCACGTGACGATGCTCCAGCGCACGCCGACCTACATGATCTCGCTGCCGTCGGTAGATGCGCTCGGCCAGCGTCTGCGCAAGACGTTCAAGCCGCAACTCGCCTACGACATCAATCGCGGCATCCGGACGTTCTTCCAGCAATTCTTCTTCCGCTTTGCGCGCAATCGGCCCGAGGCGTTCAAGAAGCGGCTGATGAAGCGCATCGAAGAGCAGCTCCCGGCCGAGACGATCGAGAAGCACTTCACACCGCCCTACAAGCCGTGGGAGCAGCGTCTCTGTCTCGTGCCTGACGACGATATGTTCGTCGCCATCCGGAGCGGCAAAGCCTCGGTGGTCACCGATCACATTGAGGAATTCACCGAGACGGGCATCAAGCTCAGATCCGGCGAGGAGATCGAGGCGGACATCGTGGTCGCAGCCACGGGCCTCGAGCTGCAAACCCTTGGCGGCGCCGAAGTCGTCGTCGATGGCCGCAAGGTCGATACCGGCAAGACCTACGCCTACAAGGGCGCCATGTATTCCGACGTGCCGAACCTCATTTCGGTCTTCGGCTACACCAACGCCTCCTGGACGCTGCGCGCGGACCTGATCCTCGAATACGCCTGCCGGATGATCAATTATCTGGACGAATACGACCTGGCCCAAGTGACCCCACGCCTGCGCGGCGAGCACGAGGATAAGCCCTTCGTCGATTTCTCGTCAGGCTACTTCCAGCGCGCCGAGCACATCCTGCCCAAACAAACCGCCCGCGCCCCCTGGAAGCAGAACCAAAGCTATTTCCACGACATCATGGATCTCCGCTACGGCGCGATCGAAGACGGCGAACTCGAATTCAAGCGCGCCCCGAAGCGCGAACCGGAGTCCGCCGCAAGAACTGAGCGAGCGCCAGCCCTGGCCAAGTAATCGGCCCGCCGCAGGCGTGACGCTGGGCAACGTCCGGATTGCCTTTTCCATCCCATCGGCTACCAGCGCAGCGCATTGCTGCGAGGGCGCGCGTGAAATGGATTAGCCTCATCGTCTTGTTCGCGCTGCTCGCCGGCCTGGCCGCCGGCGCGCTCGTGCGCGGATACGCGCCGCAGCTCACCGGCGCCGCCGAGGTCATCGAAGCATTCGGCGGGCTTTGGCTCAACACGTTGCGCATGACCGTCGTGCCGTTGGTGGTTTCGCTGCTGATCACGGGCATCGGTTCGGTCGCGGACGCGGCCAAGACGGGCGGTCTGGTCGGTCGCGCGGTCATCCTGTTCACCGTGCTGCTGATGTTCGCCGCCGTGTACGGCATCGCGGCGACGCAAGGCCTGCTTTCCCTTTGGCCGGTGGATCGGACTGCGGCCGAGTCGTTCGTCGGAAGCGTCGGCGCCGCGGCGGTCGACATTCGCGAGCCGCCGACGTTCGTCAGTTGGCTGCAGGGCCTGGCGCCCGCCAACCCGGTGGCGGCAGCGGCGGAGAACAACATCCTCCAGCTTGTCGTGTTCTCCGTGTTCTTCGGCTTCGCCGCCACGCAACTGGCGCCGCACCTGCGCGAGCGCATCGTCGGCTTCTTCCGCGCCGTCGCCGAAGCCATGGTTGTCGTCGTGCACTGGATCCTGCTGGCCGGACCGATCGGCGTGTTCGGGCTCTCGATCGGCGTCGGCTTACGCGCGGGCCTCGGCGCGGCGGGCACGCTTGCGCATTACGTTGCGGTCGTCACCGCCGTCACCGCGGGCGCCACATTGATCGCGTGGGTGATCGCGATCACCTGGGGACGTCAGCCGCTGGGACGCTTCACCGCGGCGGCGACGCCCGTGTGGGCGATCGCCGCCTCGACGCAGAGTTCGCTCGCCTCGCTGCCGGCGATGC
>JAEWNX010000046.1 GCA_023461135.1 Pseudomonadota bacterium | reverse complement strand
GGATCAAGGTCTGGTCAAATCGCATGCGCGCGCATTCAGAGATGACCTTGATCCACCGCGCTCATCGCCTCGGTGAAATCCTCGGCGCCTTGGAGGGCCGGCTTGGCGGCGTGGCGGTGTTCCCGATCCGGCCGTGCCACGACAAGCCGGCGCGGCGCGTTATTGTGCGGGCGCGCAAGGGATCGAAGGGGCCGCTGCAGATTCACAAGGGGCTCGATCTCCACCCCGACGACAGGAGCAAGGACAAATACACGCCGGAGGCCGAAGCGATCCTGCGCGGGGAAGCGTACCTGGGACTGTGGTGAGACGAACGCGTTCAGAACATCGCCCCTGACTCACGCGAAAATGTCGCCAATCGCCACCTGTGAATTTCCGCCGAGGCAGCACGGCAGGCGACATCCCGCGAACGAACGGCGAATGGGCCGCTGTTGTCCACAGCGCCGCTCGGGGCCTGCTCGGATTGACTCTGATAGGCGGCGCGACCAGTTTCCGCCGCGACGAGGCTGCCCGACGCGAGTCGCGCGGTCCCGGCCAGACATGCGAACCCCGCGGGAGAGAGCGGCGAACAGGCCGTCCCCGAAGGAGCAACCGCCCCGGAAACTCTCAGGGAACCGGACCGTGGGGGGATGACGACGCTGGATAGCGCCGCGCCCGGTGGGACGCGGCCGCCGAAGGAGTAAATCTCTCAGGCGCCAGGGACAGCGGGGGCCGCACGTGCGAAGCGTGCGCCGCGCAAACCTGGGACACGTAATGGCCGAAGCCGCACCTCTGAAGCTGCCGCTCGACGCGCTCTGGCGCGCCCGCACCACGAAGTTCGCCGACTTCGCCGGTTACGACATGCCGATTCAGTTCGAAGGCCTGATCGCCGAGCACCTGTGGACGCGCGAGCACGCGGGCTTGTTCGACGTCAGCCACATGGGGCCGTGTTTCTTCGCGCTGCCGAAGGGACACGGGCTCGAAGGCGATGCGGCGCATAAGAAGGTTGCGTCACTGATCGAGCGCCTCGTGCCCGCGGACATTCAGGGGCTGAAGCCCGGCCAGGTCCGCTACACGATGCTCACGAACGAGGCCGGCGGCGTGCTGGATGATCTGATGATCGCACGCCCGGCGGAGCCCGGCGCGGCGGGCGATCTCTACATTGTCGTCAACGCCGGCTGTAAGCACGACGACTGGGCGCTGATCGAAGCGACGACAGCGGGGGAAGCCAATCTTGTCCGCGCCGACGATCGCTGCCTCTTGGCGCTGCAAGGACCAAAGGCGCACGTCGTTGCAGCCGAAATCATCGATCCCGCACTTGCGGACTTGGCGTTCATGACGGTGAAGCGCTTCGATGCGTTCGGCCGCATCACGGTCACGCGCTCCGGTTATACAGGCGAAGACGGTTACGAGATTCTGGTGCGCGCGGAGAACGCGACCGAGCTCGCCGAAAAGCTTCTCGCCCATCCTGAGGTAAAGCCCATTGGTCTCGGCGCGCGCGATAGCTTGCGTCTCGAAGCTGGGCTCTGCCTTTACGGCCACGATCTCGATCCGACGACGTCGCCGATCGAAGCGGATCTCGGCTGGACCATTCAGAAACGCCGCCGCGAAGCCGGAGATTTCCCCGGCTCCAAACGCATCCTGCGCGAGCACGAACTCGGGCCGTCGCGCAAGCGCGTCGGCATCCGCCCGAACGATCGGGCGCCGGCGCGCGAGGGCGTCGAAATCACGAAGGACGGCAAAAAAATCGGCGTCATCACGTCAGGCGGCTTCTCGCCGATCCTCAATGGCCCGATCTCGATGGGCTATGTCGACGCCGAGCACGCCGAGCCTGGCCATGTCATCGACCTGCTGATCCGCGGCGTGCCGCGCAGCGCCACCGTCACGCCGCTGCCATTCGTTCCGCACCGCTATGTTCGCCCAAAGAAGGGGACCTGACATGACCACACGCTACACGAAAGACCATGAATGGGTGCGGCTCGATGGCGACGTCGCCACCATCGGCATTTCCCAATACGCCGCCGATCAGTTGGGCGATGTCGTCTACGCCGAAACGCCCGCCGCCGGCGCGACCTTCGCGAAGGGCGCTGACATGGCCGTGGTCGAGAGCGCGAAGGCGGCGTCTGACGTCTACGCGCCGATCGCCGGCACCGTCGTTGAAGCCAACGCCGCGCTCGCCGCGCAACCCGATCTCATCAACCAGTCGCCAGAAGGCGACGGCTGGTTCGTGAAGATCAAAGTCGCCAACAAGTCCGACGTCGACGCGCTCATGGATGAAGCTGCGTACGCCGACTACGTGAAGGGCCTTTGATGCGTTATTTGCCGCTCACCGACGCTGATCGCCAGCAGATGCTGGGCGTCATCGGCGCCAAGTCCGTCGATGATCTCTACAAGGACGTGCCGAAAGGCGCGCTGCTCAAAGATCTCGTCGATCTGCCGCGCGTGCAGGGCGAACTCGACGTGCATCGCCACATGCAGCGTCTGGCGGAAAAGAACACGCCGGCGGGCCGCACGGCGTTCTTCCTCGGCGCCGGCGCTTATCGCCACCATGTGCCGGCGAGTGTGGACCACCTGATCCAGCGCAGCGAATTCCTCACCGCCTACACGCCGTACCAGCCTGAAATCGCGCAAGGCACGCTGCAGGCGCTTTACGAATTTCAGAGCCAGGTCGCGATGCTGCTCGACATGGAGGTGGCCAACGCCTCGATGTACGACGGCTCCACCGCGTGCGCGGAAGCGGCGATGATGGCTGCGCGTGTCACGAAGCGGAAGAAGATCGTCTTCTCCGGCGGCGTGCATCCGCACTACATCGACACCGCGCGCACCGCCTGCGAAGCGCTCGGGCTCGAGATCGTGGCGCTGCCTGCCGCCGTCGATGACGAAGCCGCGGTGACGAAGGCGCTTGGCGCGGATGTCGCCGCTGTCATCGTGCAATCGCCGAATGTGTTCGGCACGATCACCGACCTCACCAAGATCGGCGAAGCCGCGCGCGGCGCCGGCGCACTGATGGTTGCGACGTTCACCGAGTGCATCAGCTTCGGCCTCATCGAACCGGCGGGCAGCTATGGCGCCGACATCGTCTGCGGCGAAGGCCAGTCGATCGGCAACGCGCTAAACTTCGGCGGCCCTTACGTTGGCCTGTTCGCCACGAAGGAAAAGTACATCCGCCAGATGCCTGGCCGGGTCTGCGGTGAGACAATAGACGCCGACGGCCAGCGCGGCTTCGTGCTGACGCTTTCGACGCGCGAGCAACACATTCGCCGGGAAAAGGCGACCAGCAACATCTGCACCAACAGCGGCCTCTGCCAGCTCGCCTGGACCATCCACATGACCTTGCTGGGCGAGCAGGGACTGAAACGCCTCGCGCAGCTCAATCACGAGAAGGCGGTCGCGCTCGCCGACGCGCTCGGGAAGGTGAAGGGCGTCGAAGTCCTGACGAAGCGCTTCTTCAACGAGATCGCCATCCGCGTGCCGGGCAATGCGCAGAAAATCGTCGACACGCTCGCGGAGCAGGGCGTCATCGCCGGCGTCGCCATGAGCCGCCTCGCGCCGAAGGCCGGCATGGACGACGTCATCATCGCCTGCGCCACCGAAATGAACACCGACGCCGACATCGCCGCCTACGCCGATGCGCTGAAGAAAGTCATCGCATGAAGACCGAAACCACCTCCGGCAATCGTGGTTTGCTGCAAGCTGAACCGCTAATTTTCGAAACCGGCCACGCCACCGGCACCGGTGTCGATTTACCCGCGCCCAAGGGCGGCAAGGACAAGCTTGGCGGCCTCGGCCGCAAAGCGGCGCTCGACCTGCCTGGCCTCTCCGAGCCGGAAACGATGCGTCACTTCGTGCGCCTTAGCCAAAAGAACTACGCGATCGATCTCGGCCTCTTCCCGCTCGGCTCGTGCACGATGAAGCACAATCCCCGCCTCAACGAGCGCGTCGCGCGCATGGAGGGTTTTGCCGATCTCCATCCGCTGCAGCCGACCTCCACGATCCAAGGCGCGCTCGAACTGATGGACGAGCTCGCGCACTGGCTCTGCACCATGACCGGTATGCCAGCCGTCGCGCTTTCGCCGAAAGCCGGCGCGCACGGCGAATTCTGCGGCATGCTCGCGATCAAGGCGGCGCTGGAAGCGCGCGGCGAGGGCGACAAGCGTAAGCGCGTGCTGGTGCCAAGCTCCGCGCACGGCACCAATCCGGCGACAGCCGCGGCCGCCGGATTCACGGTCGATGAAATTCCCGCGCGCGACGACGGCCGCGTGCATCCCGAGGACGTGAAAGCCAAGCTCGGCCCCGACGTCGCCGCGATCATGATCACCAATCCGAACACGTGCGGGCTCTTCGAGCGCGAGGTGAAGGAGATCGCCGACCTCGTCCATGCGGCGGGCGGTTACTTCTATTGCGACGGCGCCAACTACAACGCCATCGTCGGCAAGGTGCGCCCCGGCGACCTCGGCGTAGATGCGATGCACATCAATCTGCACAAGACGTTCTCGACGCCGCACGGCGGCGGCGGCCCGGGCGCCGGTCCCACCGTGCTCTCCGCCGCGCTCGCGCCGTTCGCGCCGGTGCCGCATATCGTCATGGAGAACGGTCAGCGCGTGCTGCGCGAACATACCGAAGGCACGCAGGCCTTCGGCCGCATGTGCGCCTTCCACGGCCAGATGGGCATGTTCACGCGCGCGCTCGCCTACATGATGAGCCACGGCAGCGATGGCCTCCGGCAAGTCGCGGAAGACGCGGTGCTGAACGCGAACTATCTGCTCGCGCGCCTCAAGCCGCACTTCAACGCGCCCTTCGGCGATCACCCGTGCATGCACGAAGTGCTGCTGGACGATTCATCGATCAAGCCAAAGGGCGTCGAGACCATCGATATGGCCAAGGCGCTGCTCGACGAAGGCTATCACCCGTTCACGACATACTTCCCACTGGTCGTGCACGGCGCGATGCTGATCGAGCCGACCGAGACCGAGCCCAAGCGCGAGCTCGACCGCTTCGTTGACGTAATGATCGCGCTCGCCGAGCGCGTGAACGCCGGCGATGTCGAATTTTTCAAGCAAGCCCCCAAGCTCGCGCCGATGCGTCGCCTCGATGAAACCCGCGCTGCGCGCCAGCCACGCCTGCGCTGGCGGCGCGGACAGAACGACGCCGGCGCGAAAGTCGCTGCGGAGTGAGCGTGGGCCGCCGCATCGATCTGATCGGCCTGCCCACCGACGTGCACTCCTCGTTCATGCGCGGACCGGCCAAGGCGCCGCCGCTCATACGCGCGGCCCTGTTCAGCCCGCACGGCAATGCCGCCAGCGAACGCGGCCCCGAACTTGGCGGCGAGGTCAATCTGAAGGATTGCGGCGACCTTCCGCTCACCGAAACGCTGGAGGATGACGCGCGCATTCCCGAGGCCATAGACGCCTCTCTGCTTGCCGGCGCCGTGCCGATCTCGCTCGGCGGCGATCACGCCGTCACGTACCCGATCCTGCAGGCCATCGCCGCCCATCACGGGCCGGTCGAGATACTACACTTCGACGCGCATCCCGATCTCTATGACGAACTCGACGGCGATCGCCGCAGCCACGCCTCGCCATTCGCGCGGATCATGGAAGAGGGGCTATGCTCGCGTCTCGTGCAGATCGGCATCCGCACGCTCAACAGGCATCAGCGCGAGCAGGCCGAGCGCTTCGGGGTCGTGCAAGTGGAGATGCGCGATGTGAACCGCGTCAGCTTCGCCTTCGAACGCCCGCTCTATATCAGCATCGATCTCGACGGCTTCGATCCCGCTTACGCGCCGGGCGTTTCACACCATGAGCCCGGCGGGCTCACGCCCCGCGATGTCATAGACCTTCTG
>JAEWNX010000045.1 GCA_023461135.1 Pseudomonadota bacterium | reverse complement strand
CTCGTCGCTGGCGCTGCGCGCAGGCGATCGAACACGGAGCCGCCGCTGGAGGAGGCCGCCGCCCCCGACAGGAACGTGAGGCTGAGCGACGTCACCAGGAAGAAGCCGCCGGCGACCGAGGTCATCTTCGCAAGCGCATCCGCTGCGCCGCGGCCGCTCATCAGCGAGCCGGCGCCGCCGCCGCCCATGCCGAGCGCGCCGCCTTCAGAGCGCTGCAACAGCACCAGGCCGATCAGGCAGATGCACACGAGCAAATGGATGATGAGGACGATGACTGCCATGGCCCGAACCGTCTCCCGCGCGCCGACGCCCGCGTCCCAGACATGGGCGCGCGCGAAAGGGCGCTCAATAGCCGAGCCTCAGCTTAAACGCCAGCCCGGCTCAGCGCACCCTCACGTCGCAGCCGGATGGGATAGGATTATGGCGGCGAAGTCAGCGGCCTTTAGGCTGGCGCGGCCGACCAGCGCCCCGTCGACGCCCTCCACAGCGAAAATCTCTGCGGCGTTCTTCGGGTTCACCGCGCCGCCATAGAGAATGCGGATGTCGTTGGCCGCTGCCCCCACCTGGGCCGCGAGGGTCTCGCGGATCAGGGCGTGGACCTCGCCAATCTCCGCCATAGTGGGCGTACGGTCCCCGCCGATGCACCAGACCGGCTCATAAGCGACGACGAAGCCTGCTCCCTGGCTGGGGATGCTGCTGCGGACTTGGCCCGAGATGACCTCCGCCACTTTGCCGCCTGCCCGCTCCGCCTGGGTTTCGCCCACACAGACGATGGGAATGAGCCCTGCGGCCATCGCCGCCTCGGCCTTTCGCCGCACCAACCCATCGGATTCCCCATGCTGCGAGCGGCGTTCGGAGTGCCCGACGATCACGTAGCGGGCGCCCGCATCGGCAAGCATGGCTGCGCTCAGCTCTCCGGTCCGCGCGCTGTCTTCGGCGACCGCGCTGCAGTCCTGGGCGCCGACCAGCACGCGCCCGCCGCGGGCCTGGATCCCAGCCGATTGGAGGTAGCTGGCCGGCGGGCAGATGAGGACGTCCACCCTCTCTCCGGCCGCGCCGATCGCCTCGTTCAGCGCGCCAACCTCAGCCAGGCTGGCGGCGCGGCCATACATTTTCCAGTTTCCAGCGATCAACGGCTTGCGAGCCATGCCTTCTCCCTTGTGGCGTCTTGCTGCATTTGCCCCTGCGGGGCGCGCTCTCTAGAGTTCCGCGCCTTCTCGTTTATCGGATGTCTCCATGCTCGCACAAATGCGATCCTTCGCTCGCAGCCCGATCGCCTACCTCCTGTTGTTCGTTCTCGTCGTCGCATTCGCGATTTGGGGCATCCAGGACGTGTTCAGCGGCGTGGGCGCCCAGGACATAGCCAAGGTTGGCGACCGAAGCATCCGCCCGCCGCAACTGACCCGCGAACTGCAGTTGACGCTGCGCCAACAGCGCGCCCAGGGAAACAACATCAGCCAAGCCGAAGCGATTGAAGCCGGCGCGCATCTGCAATTGCTGGAGAGCATGATCGCGCGCTACGCGATGTACGAATATGCCGAGAAGCTCGGCGTGAGCGCGGGCGACGCCACAGTTGCGCGGCGCATCCGCGAGATCCCTTCCGTCACCAATCCCGTCACAGGCCAGTTCGACCAGACGGCGTACGACGCGTTCCTGCAACAACTCGGCTATTCGCGCCCGGAGTTTGAAGAGGACATCCGCGGCGATCTCACGACCGGCATGTTGATGGAAGCATTGGTGGCCGGCGTGCGCGCGCCGTCGAGCTTCGGCGCGCTTGCGTTCGCTTACGAAACCGAACAGCGCGTGATCAGCATCGCTGAAGCGCCCGCCTCCGCGGTCGGTCAAATACCGGCGCCGACCGAGGCGCAGTTGCAGACGTTCTGGGAAGAGAGCCAGGAGCGCCTACGCGTGCCTGAATTCCGCGCCCTGACGCTCGTCGTCGCCGACCCCACGGAATTTGCCGCGCGCGTGGATGTGCCGGATGCGCGTCTGCGCGAGGAGTTTGAGGCGCGCCGCGCCGCGCTCACGCAACCCGAGCGGCGCACCTATGTGCGTCTGACGGCGCAGAATGAGCAGCAGGCCAACGATGCAGCCGCGCGGCTCGGACGCGGCCAAAACCCGCAGGCCGTCGCGCAGGCGCTCGGTCTGCAGATCGCACGCGGCGAGAACCAGACGCGCGACGAGGTCACCGATCGTCCCGTCGCCGATGCTGTTTTTGCGATGCAAGCGGGCCAGGCGCGCGCGGTTCGCGGCCAGCTTTCACCTTGGGTTGTGGTGCGCGTTGAATCCATCACGCCGCGCGTGGAGCCGAACTTCGAAGCGATGCGCGCCGAACTGCGGCAGGCCATAGCAGCCGACGAGGCCGCCGATCTCCTCAGCGACGCGGTGAGCGCTTTCGAGGATGCGCGTTCCGGCGGCGCCACGATCGCCGAAGCTGCGCGCCAGCAACGGCTGCGCTTGATCACTATCCCTGCCGTCGAAGCTCAGGGCCGCGCCCCGAATGGCGAACCCGTGGAGGCGTTGGCGGGCCAGGAAGAGCTGCTGCGCACGGCCTTCCAAACGCCCGAAGGCGAAGCCAGCGACTTCATTCCATCCGGCAACGCCGACGTGATCGTCGCCGTCGACCGTGTCACGCCATCCACCGTGCGTCCGCTGACGGAGGTGCGTGCTCAGTTGACCGAGATCTGGACCGCTCGCGAACGCGCCCGGCGCATGCGCGAACTTGCCGAAGGCGTGCAAGAAGGCGTGCGCGGCGGTCAGACCTTCGCCGTCGCCGCCCGCGCCAACCGCTTCAATGTGCTGGCGCCGCAGTCCCAGCCCATCGACCGTCGGAGCGCGAGCCAGGCCTTGCCCAGCGGGCTCGCCGGACAAATCTTCGCGGCCGCAGCGGGCGATGTCGTAAGCATCGTGGCGCCCGACGGCTCTGCGGTGCTCGTCGCGCACGTCGAGCGGATCAACCGCCAGGATCCCGCCGAGCAGCCGCAAGTCGTCGAACAGCTTCGCGGGCAAATGCAGCAAGGATTGATCCAAAGCGTGGGGCTGGCGACCCAGAGCGAGATTGTCGCCAACACGCGCGTGCGCAGAAACGAGAACCTGCTGAACCAAGTCTTCCCGCGCACCAACACCGAGGACGATCAGGGCCAATGACCCCGTTCGCTGGCGCGCTCTCGCCGCCGCCAGACGAATTCGCTGCGGCCTATGCGGACGGGGGCGGCCTCGTCTGGACGAGCCGCATCAGCGACCTGGAAACGCCGGTCTCGGCGCTGCTGAAGCTTGGCGCGGACAAGCCCGGCGTGTTCCTGCTCGAAAGCGTGCAAGGCGGCGATTTCCGCGGCCGCTATTCGATCATCGGGCTGAAGCCGGATTTGGTGTGGCGTGTGAAGAACGGCCGCGCCGAAATGAGCCGCGGCGGCTTCGAAGACAGGTCCTTTCGTCCGCAACGCGATGATCCGCTGAAGAGCTTGCGCAAGCTGCTCAAGCGTGCGGCGCTGAAACTGCCGTCGCACTTGCCGCCCATGGCCGCCGGCCTCTTCGGGTATATCGGCTATGACATGGTGCGCTTCATCGAGCGCCTCCCAGACAAAGCGCCCGATCCCATCGGCGCGCCAGATGCGCTGCTCGTACGCCCCACCGTGATCTGTGTGTTCGACAACGTCACCAGCGAGATCACGCTGGTCACCCCCGCGCGCGTTAAAGCCAAGCAAAGCGCCACGCAGGCCTACGATGCCGCGCGTGCGCGCTTGGCGCGCGTGCTGCGCACGTTGGACAAGCCGCTTGCGAAGCGTCGCGCGCCGGAGACGCAGCAAACGCCTATCGAGCCGCGCTCCAACACAACGCCCGACGCGTACCGGGCGCTCGTCGGCAAATGCAAAGACTATTGCCGCGCCGGCGACATCTTCCAGGTCGTGCCGAGCCAACGTTTCTCCGCGCGGTTCGCGCCGGCGCCGTTCGCGCTCTACCGCGCACTGCGCCGGCTAAACCCCTCGCCTTTCCTCTACTATCTGAACTTCGCCGACTTCAGCGTCGTTGGCTCCAGCCCCGAAATCCTTGTGCGCCTGCGCGGAGACACCGTCACCATTCGCCCGATCGCCGGCACGCGTCCGCGTGGCGCAACGCCGGCGGAAGATTTGGCGCTCGAACAAGAATTGCTGGCCGACCCCAAGGAACGCGCCGAGCACCTGATGCTGGTCGATCTCGCACGCAACGATCTCGGCCGCGTCGCCCAGCGCGGCGGCGGCGACGGCAATCTCGCCGCGACGGCTGGCGCGGGCTCGAGGCATGTGCGCGTCACCGAGGCGTTCACCATCGAGCGCTACAGCCACGTGATGCACATCGTCTCCAATGTCGAAGGCGAGATCGCCCAAGGCCTCACTGCGCTCGACGCGCTGCTCGCCGGGTTTCCGCACGGCACGGTGACGGGTGCGCCGAAAATCCGCGCCATGGAGATCATCAACGAAGTCGAACCGCACCGCCGCGGCATTTATGCCGGCGGCGTCGGCTATTTCGGCGCCGGCGGCGACATGGACACCTGCATCGCGCTCCGCACCGGCGTCGTGAAAGACGGCATGTTGCACGTGCAAGCCGGCGGCGGCGTCGTACTGGATAGCGATCCCGAAGCGGAGCTGCAGGAAACGCTGCACAAATCCCGCGCCCTCTTCCGCGCAGCCGCGGAAGCCTGGCGCTACGCTTGAGGCGAAGCCTCTTTGCACGACGGCCGTTTAGGCTAGAGTGCGGCCCGTGACCCGCTGGCCAGCCCCCGCACGATGGCGCGTTTGACGACGCATTGAACACGTTCGTCTCGCGCCAAGGGGCCGGCCATGATCCTGGTCATCGATAATTACGACAGCTTCGTCTACAATCTCGTGCACTACATCGAAGACTTCGGCGTGCGCGCCGATGTCCGGCGCAATGATGCGCTCTCGGTCGCGGACGCGCTGAAGATGAAGCCCGCAGCCCTTGTCCTGTCGCCGGGCCCCTGCACGCCAAACGAAGCGGGCGTCTGTCTCGACCTGCTTGCGCACGCGCCGGACGATTTGCCGATCCTCGGCGTTTGCCTCGGCCACCAGGCGATGGGACAAGCCTTCGGCGGCGACGTCGTGCAGGCCAAGCAGATCATGCACGGCAAAGTCTGCGACGTGACGCATCGCGGCGGCGGCCTCTTCCGCGGCCTGCCCTCCCCGTTCAAGGCGACGCGCTATCATTCGCTCGCCGTCCGGCGCGAGACGTTTCCCGACGTGCTGAACATCGACGCCGAGACGGGCGACGGCGAGGTGATGGGTCTATCCCATAAGACGCGCCCAATGTTCGGGGTGCAGTTTCATCCCGAGTCGATCGCGTCGGAACACGGCCACGCGATTGTCGGCAATTTCCTCGCCGCGGCCCGCCTCAAATGAGCCTGGCCGATCTTAACGCCAGGCTTGAAGACGACGATCTTGCGGCTGATGAGATCGACGCCGCCTTCGCCGAGATCATGGACGGCCGTGCGCAGCATGAGGAGATCAAGCGCTTCCTTCTCCTCACCGTGCCGCGCATGAGCGATCCGAAATGGATCGCAGGCGGCGCTCGCAGCTTGCGCGCACGCATGGCGCCTGTAGAGGCGCCGGCCGGCGCGATTGATGTCTGCGGCACAGGCGGCGATGGCGCGCACACACTGAATATTTCCACGGCCGTGGCGTTCGTCGTCGCCGGTTGCGGCGTGCCGGTCGCGAAGCACGGAAACCGGGCGATGAGTTCGAAATCCGGCGCCGCCGATGTCCTCGAAGCGCTCGGCGTGAAGCTCACCGCCGATGTGCCGACTCTGGAGCGCTGCCTACGCGAAGCAGGCGTCGCCTTCCTGTTCGCGCAGAATCACCACCCCGCCATGCGCCACGTGGCGCTCGCACGGCGCGAACTCGGCAAGCGCACCATCTTCAACCTGCTCGGCCCGCTCTCCAATCCCGCTGGCGTGAAGCGGCAACTCGTTGGCGTATTCAGCGCCGACTTTCTCGAACCTGTCGCAGGCGCGCTCAACGAACTCGGTTGCGAGAAGGCCTGGGTCGTGCATGGCGCCGGCGGCCTTGACGAACTCTCCGCGCAATCGCGCGAAGCAAACAACGTGGCCATCCTCGACGCCGGGGCGATCACGCGCACGACCGCAACCGCGGACGCCGAGATCCATCCCGATATCCGCGGCGGCTCGGCCGCCGAGAACGCCGACGAGATGCGCGCGCTGCTCAACGGCGCCGGCCGCCCCGGCCACCGAGACGCCGTCATCCTCAACGCCGCCGGCGCGCTGGTCGTCGCCGGCCGCGCGAAGGACGTTCCGGAAGCTTGGCCGATGGCGGCGCAATCGCTTGACAGCGGCGCAGCGCGCGGCGCGTTGGCAAGGTTGATTGCCGTTTCCAAGAGCGCGCCATGAGCGTCCTCGACAAGATCATCGCCTACAAGCGCGAAGAAGTGGCGGCGCTGAAGGTGCGCAAGTCCCACGCAGACATGCAGATGGAGTCCGATGAACTCCCTTTGTCGCGTGGGTTCTATAAGACTCTCGCTGCATGCGCGGATCGGCCGGCGCTGATTGCGGAGATCAAGAAGGCGAGCCCGTCCAAGGGGCTTATTCGCGCCGACTTCGACCCCGCCTTGTTGGCGCAGTCTTATGAGGCCGGCGGCGCGACGTGTCTGTCCGTTCTGACGGATGGCCCAAGCTTTCAGGGCTCTGAAGACTATTTGCGCGCGGTTCACGATGCGACCCTGCTACCGATCCTGCGCAAGGACTTTATGATCGACCCTTGGCAGTGCCTTGAGAGCCGCGCCATGGGCGCGGACGCCATCCTTGTGATCATGGCCGCTGTCGATGATGCGTTGGCGGCGGATCTCATCAAAGAAGGCGCCTTTTGGGCACTTGATGCGCTCGTCGAAGTTCACGATGAGCGCGAATTGGATCGCGCCCTGGCGCTCGAAGCTCGCATGATCGGCGTGAACAATCGCTCGCTTGCGACGTTCGAAACCGATCTCGCCGTCACAGAGCGTTTAGCCGCGCGCGTGCCGAGCGATCGCCTGCTCGTCTCCGAATCCGGCATCTCCGCGCACGCCGACATCGCACGCCTGCAACGCGCAGGCGCGCGTGCGTTTCTCGTCGGGGAAAGTTTGATGCGGGAGGCCGATGTGACGGCGGCCACGCGGCGATTACTTGGGCATTAACCCAACTGGACTTGACGCACCGGCCGGAACGGATATAGAACGCAGTATCGTTCACCCTTTGGTCCCAGGTCATGCTGACAGCGAAACAAAAAGAACTGCTGCTCTACATCCACGAGCGGATCAAAGAATCGGGCGTTTCGCCCTCGTTCGACGAGATGAAGGAGGCGCTCGATCTCGCCTCCAAATCCGGCATCCACCGGCTCATCACCGCCCTCGAGGAGCGCGGCTTCCTGCGCCGCCTGCCGCACCGTGCGCGCGCTCTCGAAGTGCTGAAGCTGCCCGATAGCGCAGCGCCCGCCGCCCCGCCCAAGGGCCGCACCAATTTCCGTCCTAGCGTCGTCGGCCAAAGCCGCGGCGCCAATGGCGGCATCCCAATCATCGGCCAAATCGCCGCCGGCGTGCCGATTGAAGCGCTGCAAAACGAAATCGGCCGCATCACGCCGCCGGAGGAGCTGCTTGGTTCGGGCGACCACTTCGCGCTCGAGGTCAAAGGCGACTCGATGATCCAGGCCGGCATTCTCGATGGCGACGTGGTGATCCTGAAGAGGACCGAGACGGCCGACAGCGGCGACATCGTCGTGGCGCTGATCGATTCCGAGGAAGCGACGCTGAAGCGCCTGCGCAAGCGCGGCAATTCCGTCGCGCTGGAAGCTGCGAATCCGAACTACGAGACGCGCATCTTCGGGCCGGACCGCGTACGTATCCAAGGCAAGATGGTCGCGTTGGTGCGCCGCTACTCCTGATCGGCTGAACCGCGCACAGTCCAGGCGCGCTCTACCTGCACAGGCCACGCGCGCTCAATGCGCAGGCGTCCCTCGTCCTCGTATATTGTGGCCCCACCAAGTTGGGCGATGTCGGGAGCGTGCATGAGCGCAACTAGCCCGCAACGCGCCGGGAAACCCTCCGGCGCGGTGACGCGGGCGATCAACACCGCGCCTGGCACGCAAGCTTGCGCCAGCCCCTCCTGTGTCCGCACAAATGCGAAGTCGCGCTCATGATAACGCCAGGTACAGATCGCCTCAGCACACGTATCCGGCGGCGCCAGCCGTTCCACCTGCGGCGGCGCAACGCCCAGCATCGCGCCAAGCCGGTCGCGTGCGTACGTAGATCGTCCGGAGGTGATCACGCGCCACTGCGAACCGTCGGCGCGCGCGTAGACGGCGCGCAGATCGGCGTCGAACGCGACGATCGGTTGAGGCGCGCCCGCGTAGAGCCAGACACTCGCCATGAATATCGGGGCAGCAGCCCAGCGCAGCGCTCCTCGCCAAAGCGAAGCCCACAGCAAGGCAAACACGCAAAGCGCGAACGCTAAGTCCGGCGGTCGAGGCAACGCGCGCACGGCTTCGGGCCGCTCGCCGAAGGTTTGGCCGACGGCGGCGATGAGATCGAGCGCGCTCGCCATCACCTCGAGCGCCGGATCGGCCAAGCCGAACGGCGCAAGCACGGCGGCCGCGCACGCAGCGGGCGCCACCAGAAACGACATGATCGGTGCGGCGATCAGGTTGGCGGGCAGCGAATAGAGGGAAAAGCGCTGGAAATGATAGATCGCGAACGGGTCGGTCGCGAGGCCTGCGACGAGCGAGATGAGCAACACGCCGCCGATGCCGCGCGCACCGGCGTTGAGCAAGCCAATAAGCGGCCCGGGCGTCGGCAAGGCCGGTTCGTGCGGCGCGCGTTTCAGCATTTCGAACAGCGCGACCAGCGCCATGGTCGCGGCGAAGGACATCTGGAAGCCCGGCTCCAGCACCGATTCCGGGAAGATCAGCACAACCACGAACGCCGCGAGCGCCAAGCCGCGCATGGAAATGGCCGGCCTGTCGATCAGGATCGCGCCGAATGCGACGCACGCCATGACGAATGAGCGGAGCGCCGGCACGCTCGATCCGGAGACGACGAGGTACGCCGCAAGCACCAACAGCGCGGCGACAGCGGCGATCTTCTTTACTGGGAAGCGCAGTGCGATGGGCGCAATGAGCGAAAGCACCCAGAGCACGGCGGCGAACACGAGGCCGCCGACGACGCCCATGTGAATGCCGGAGACCGAGAGCAAGTGGCCCAGGCCTGAATCGCGGAGCGATTCATTCGTCGCTGCATCAATCGAGGAGCGATCTCCCGTGACGAGCGCCGCAGCAATGGCGCCGCCGCGCCCCGGCGAAGCAGCGATGATCGCGGCGGAGAGATCGGCGCGCATGGCCGCGAGCGTCAGGCGTTGGCGATCAAGCCATGACGGCGGCGGCTCGAACGAGGCGGGACGGCAGCGGCCGAACGCGAAGCCGGTGGCGCCGAGACGTTCGAAATAGGCGCGGCGCGCGAAGTCGTAGCCGCCCGGCGCCATCGGCCCAGACGGCGGCCCGAGCACGGCGCGGCATGTCGCGGCGCGGCCGGCGGTGAGCAAGCCCGCTTCGCTGACGGACACACGCACGTAGCGCGGCGGCGCTTCGACGCCTTCGATGTCGCGCACGAGAAGGCGCAGGCGCGGGCCGTTGTCGCTTGCATCGTTGGCGACGACCCATCCTTCCACCCGGACCGGCTCGTTGCTGGCGGCGTACGGCGCTTGCGCGACCGATGCTGCGCGCAGGGGCGCCGCGCCGAGGCCCGCGCCCGCGGCGGCGATGAGCGCGAAGACGCCGCCGGTTGCGTGACGTAGCGCGACCCACGGGCCATCCGTCCGCGGCCCGGGCCACATGGCGAGGGCGAATGCGGCGGCCGTTCCCGCCGCCAGCAGCACGGGTCCCAGCCACCAGGGCGGGTCGGACGGCGCGGCCAGCCAGAGCGCGGCGCCCGCGATCATCCCGACCGGCAGCCACAGAATCCAGCGGTCGCGCTGGAGCGCGACGACATCACCCAGCACCCGGCTAGGAGAAGGCATGCTGCGCGTGCTAACAGGCGCACGCCTTGATCCTCGTTCGCCCTCACCCGCTATGAGCGTCGTCACGCGCTTTGCCCCATCGCCCACAGGCTACCTCCATATCGGAGGGGCGCGCACTGCGCTTTTCAATTGGCTGTTCGCCCGCCGGATGGGCGGCAAATATCTGCTGCGGATCGAGGACACCGATCGCGCCCGCTCCACGCCGGAAGCCATCGAGGCGATCCTGGACGGCCTGTCGTGGCTCGATCTCCAGCACGACGGCGAGATCACCTATCAGTTCGCGCGCGCGGTGCGGCACCGAGAAGCCGCCGAAGAGATGATCGCGCGCGGCACGGCGTTCCGCTGCTACATGAGCGCTGAGGAAGCCGACCAGGTTCGGGCTGCCGCGCATGCGGAAGGCCGTGCGATCCGTTCGCCTTATCGCGATGGCAAGGCGCCGCCTTCTGCCGATGCGCCGTTCGTGGTGCGATTGCGCGCGCCGGATGAGGGTGAGGTTGTGAACGCCGACCTCATTCAGGGCGAAGTGCGCATCAAGGCGCGGGACATCGACGACTTGGTGATGCTGCGCGCGGATGGAACGCCCACTTACATGCTGTCCGTCGTGGTCGACGATCACGACATGGGTGTCACACACGTGATCCGGGGCGACGACCATTTGACCAACGCCGCGCGCCAGATTCCGATCTTCCAAGCGATGGGCTGGACGCCGCCCAAATTTGCGCACGTGCCGCTCATTCATGGCGAGGACGGCAAGAAACTTTCCAAGCGGCACGGCGCGCAAGCCGTGCACGAGTGGCGCGAGATGGGCTATTTGCCAGAGGGCATGACAGCGTATCTGATGCGCCTTGGCTGGAGCCCGGGTCACGACGACATCCTGTCGAAGGAAGACGCCATCCCGCAGTTCGAACTCGGCCAGATCGGCAAGGCGCCGTCGCGGCTCGACTTCAAGAAGCTCGACTCGGTCAATGCGCACTTCATGGCGTTGGCGAATGACGAGCGGCTGACTGAACTATTGATCGAGCATCTGGAAGCCAAACGTGGCGCGCCCCTGAGCGAAGCAGAAAGCGTTGTGCTTGGGCGATCCGTTTCGGTGCTGAAAAAGCGGGCAAAGACGCTGCTGGAATTGGCAGACCAAGCCCGTTTCCTGCTGGCGCAACGACCGCTGGTTCTTGACGAGGCGGCGAAATCCCACATGAAGGACGAGTTTAGGCAGCGCCTTGCGCGCCTGCGCGAACGGCTCGCCGCCGCGCCCACTTGGGAGCACGCAGAACTTTCCAGCGTGCTTAAGGCTTTCGCCACCGATGAGGGCGTTGGATTGGGCCAGATTGGCCCCGGCTTGCGCGCGGCGCTCACCGGCGGATCGCCCTCGCCCGATCTTGGGCAGACACTGGAATTGCTAGGCCGCGAGGAAGCGCTGGCGCGGATCGCGGATCAGATTTGAGGACGTGAGCATGGAAAGCAAAATCATCAAGAAGCCCTCGGCCACGCTCACCGTGAACAATATCCAGCTTGAGTTGCCGGTGTATGGCGGCTCGGTTGGGCCCGACGTCGTCGACATCCGAAAGCTCTACTCGGACGGCAAGGTGTTCACCTACGATCCGGGTTACACCTCGACCGCCAGCTGCGAGAGCCAGATCACGTACATCGACGGCGATGAAGGGGTGCTGCTCTATCGCGGCTACCCGATCGATCAGCTGGCCGAGCAATCGACGTTCCTCGAAGTCTGCTACCTGCTCGCCAATGGCCAATTGCCGACAGCGGCGGAGTTCAAAAGGTTCGACCGCGACATCACCTATCACACCATGCTGCACTCGCAGTTCGACCGCTTCTTCGAGGGGTTCCGGCGAGATGCGCATCCGATGGCGATCATGGTCGGCACGGTCGGCGCGCTGGCGGCGTTCTATCACGACAGCACCGATATCAACGATCAGCACCAGCGCACGGTCGCCAGTCATCGCCTGATCGCGAAGATGCCGACGATCGCGGCGCGCGCGTTCAAATACTCGATCGGCCAGCCGTTCGTCTCTCCGCGCAACGAGCTCGATTATGCATCGAACTTCCTGCGCATGTGTTTTGCCGTGCCGGCCGAGGACTACAAGGTCAATCCGGTGATGGCGCGCGCGCTCGACGTGTTCATGATCCTGCACGCCGATCACGAGCAGAATGCGTCCACTTCGACGGTGCGCTTGGCGGGATCGTCGGGCGCCAATCCGTTCGCATGCATTTCCTCCGGCATCGCCTGCCTTTGGGGCCCGGCGCATGGCGGCGCGAACGAAGCGGCGCTCAACATGCTGGAAAGCATCGGCACGGTCGATAAGATCCCGGACTTCATCAAGCGCGTGAAGGATCCGGACGACGACGTGCGGCTGATGGGCTTCGGGCACCGCGTCTACAAGAATTACGATCCGCGCGCCAAGGCGATGCAGAAACTTTGCCATCAAGTGCTGAAGGAAGTCGGCGCGGAGGATACCCCGCTGCTGAAAGTGGCGATGGAGCTCGAACAGATCGCGCTGCACGATGAGTATTTCATCAAGCGCAAGCTCTATCCGAATATCGATTTCTATTCCGGAATCACGCTGCGGGCGATGGGCTTCCCAACGTCCATGTTCACAGTGCTGTTCGCGGTGGCGCGCACAGTCGGCTGGATCGCGCAGTGGACGGAGATGATGGAAGACCCGAGCCAGAAGATCGGCCGGCCCCGTCAGGTTTATACCGGCGCGCCGCTCAGGGATTACGTGCCGCTGAACGCGCGGAAGTAAGCGCGCAGCCTGCGCGAGCGGCGCGATCCGCTCTGTTTTCGCAAGTGCGCTCTCAAGCAGGAGAGCAAGGACGCGCTTCGACTGAAGCTTCTAACAAGTCGTCTGGGTCGTGCCGAAGCGCGCCCTCGCGCGGAATGTTTGTCGCCGGCGCAAGCTTGAGGCGTTCTGGGCCGCGTCAGGGGACCATACGTTGATGAGACAGCTTGCCGGCGGGGACTGCTCCCCCTGACCTCGACC
>JAEWNX010000044.1 GCA_023461135.1 Pseudomonadota bacterium | reverse complement strand
GTCACGCACCGCATCAGTCTTGTGTCGCGCGTGTCGAGGCCCTGCTCTTTGAGGTCGCGTTCCTCAACACCCTTCGACCACCAATGCAGCATCTTTGCCAGAGAGCTGATCTGATCTTCGGAATAGCCAAAGACCTTCGCCACTTCGCGAACGGCGCTTCGGCCGCGATAGCAAATCAGCGTCGCCGCCAGCCCTGCGCGGTCGCGGCCATACTTTTTATAAACGTACTGGATGACTTCTTCGCGCCGCTCATGCTCGAAGTCGACATCGATGTCCGGCGGCTCGCCGCGTTCTTCCGAGACGAAGCGTTCAAACAGGAGTTCACTTCTGGCCGGATTGACGGCCGTGACACCTAGACAATAGCAGATCGTCGAATTGGCCGCCGATCCCCGCCCCTGACAGAGAATGGGATCGACCTTGGCGCCGTCTTTGTCGAAGCCGGAGCGTGCGAAACTCACGATATCAGCGACGGTCAGGAAGTAAGGCGCGTAACGCATGCGCCCGACGATTTCCAACTCACGCTTTAGGGCGCTGGAGACCTTTTCGGGAATGCCTTCGGGGTACTTCTCATGCGCACCCTTCCAAGACAGCGCGATCAGCGCTTCTTGGGGATCGGAGTAGCCCTCCGCCACTTCCTCCGGATATTCGTATCGAAGCTGCTCCATGGAGAAACTGACGCCTTCGAGAAAGCGCACGCTCTCTGCAACGGCTTCCGGCGCATCGCGGTAAAGGCGCGCGATTTCCTTCGGCAGCTTGAGCTGGCGTTCCGCGTTCTTGGCGAGCAAAGCGCCGGCGTCGTCGAGCTTCCTCTTTTCACGGATGCACGTCACGACGTCTAGCAATGGCCGGCGATCAGCGTGGTGCATCAGCGGCTCGGTTGTCGCGAGCAAGCGGGCGCCGGTTTGTGCAGCGAGTTGCTTCAGTTGCCGGATGCGGCGGCGATCTTCGCCATTGAACTGGAACGGCGCGGCGAGCCATGCTTCGTTTGTCACGGCTCTAATCTGCTGCAGATATGAGCCTAACGCGTAAGGTTCGTCGCCAAACTCAAATGCTGGGATGAGGATCGTCTGCAATCCTTCGGCGTGCGCGAGATAGTCCGCGAAATCCAACCAGCATTCGCCTTTTGGCGCACGACGATTGCCGATGGTGAGCAAGCGCGTGAGATTTGCGAACGCGGCCCTGTCTTTTGGGTAAACGATCAAGTCGGGCGCACCGTCGCGAAAGACGAGTCTTGCGCCGACAATGACACGGATGTCGGCCAAGCTTTCTTCCCGAAGGGATTTTGCCTTGATGTGGGCGCGTACAACGCCCGCGAGCGTATTGCGATCGGCGATGCCGATGCCGGCGAGACCGACCTTGGCCGCCTGTTCCACCATCTCCTCTGGATGCGAACCTGAA
The DNA here is from genome assembly GCA_023461135.1 of Pseudomonadota bacterium. Classification (GTDB taxonomy): domain Bacteria; phylum Pseudomonadota; class Alphaproteobacteria; order Caulobacterales; family Aquidulcibacteraceae; genus Vitreimonas. The sequence goes on along the minus strand of JAEWNX010000044.1, from coordinate 3,753 downwards.
CGCAGAAAGGAGAAGTTCGTCGTGACGCAGAGTTCGGCGAAGCTCATGCGAAGAGCCCATGCACGAACCAGCGCGGGGGTTCGTCGTTCTCGCCGTACAGGCCTTCGCGGTAGAGCCAGTAACGGCGCCCGTCTTTGTCTTCGACGCGGTAGTAGTCGCGCGTCGGGGCGCCGCCGAGCCAATCGCCGCTGATGCGCTCTGGCCCCTCGGCGCGGACGACTTCGCGCAGCACGCGCCGCCAGCGGAAACGGATGGGGGGGCCGTCTGGCACTGTGGCGATGACTTCGATGGGTTGGGCGTGGGAGAAGACAGAGAGCGGGCGGCGCATCACGCCGTCGCGTGGAGCGCCGGGGCGTTCCGCGGAGGGCCCTGCTTCCAGCGCAGATGTCCAACTCCCAGCACGCTCTGGCTGATGGAGATCGACGAGCTTGGGCCGCAGCACGCGCTTGGGCCCGAGACGTGCGCTGAGGATATCCACGAGCGCGGCGATTTTTTCGACGCTGGCTTGGGTTTCTTCGACAACCACCAATGTGCGCGGCGCGCCTTCGATGCGCTGGAGCTGCACCACATCAAGGCGCGCGGCTTCGATGCCGAATTCGGCGTCGAGGTTCTCGGCGGCGAGATTGAGTTTTTCGCGGAAGAGACGCAGCAGCGCTTTCACCTCGCGCTCGGGGCGGCTGACGCCGATCGCAATCGTACGATCGCGTCCGTCGACGCCGAAGAGATGCAATTCGGCGCGCCGTGCGCCTGCGCCGCGGAGGTCGAGCTTTTCGATCACGTCGCCGCAAAGATGTTCCGTGGCGACAAGAATGGTCTCGACGCTGAAGAGCGGTTCGAGGAAACGGCGGAGCGCAAAAACGGGCGGAGCTGGACGGCGTGGCGTCAATGCTTCGGGCGCGCGGCCGAGAGCTTGATCGAGCCGCAGCATGGCGCGTTCGCCGGCGCGGGCGGTGAAGGACGAGCGCGGCGCGGCAAGGAGCTGGCCGATGGTTTTGAGGCCGAGGCGGCGCAGGAGTGCGGTGGAAGCTTCTTCAAGGCGTAGGGCTTCGATTGGGAGCGGCGCGAGAAGTTCGGAGAGATCACCCTCCGTCTGAGGTTGAAGCGATTGCTTCAACGCTGCGCGGAGGCCGATGTCTTGGTTTGGCTGACAGCCGTATCGCGCCAGCGCCCACGCGGCGCCTGGCGTTGGCGCCAGCGCGGCGCGGGCGGCGAAGCCTTGGGCGGTTAGGCGCGTGACGATTTGATCGCGGAGTGCTGTCTCGCCACCGAAGAGATGGGCGCAGCCGGTGATGTCGAGGAAGAGTCCGTCGGGCGGATCGACGACGACGACGGGTGTGAAGCGCTCGCACCAGGCGGCAATGTTGTCGAGTGCGCGGGCGTCTTCTTGCGGTTCGGCTTCGACGGTGGCGAGCGCAGGATGGATCGCGCGCGCATCGGCGAGCGACATGGCGAGCTTCAAGCCAAGCGCAGACGCACGCGCGTCGACGCCCGTCAGCAGGAAGGCGTTGGCTTCCTTTGCATAGACGGCGAGCGCGCGGCCCTCAGGCGCTTGCCCGGATCGGATCAGCCGGTCTGTCTTCAGACGCGGCAGAACGATCGCGAGCCATATCGACGAAGCATCGCGCATGGGCGTTCCATTCGATGGTGAAGCGCGCGCCCGCGGGGCCGGCGCGATTACGTATGAGTTCGAGCGCGTAAGCAGGCGCGCCGAGTTCGCGCTCCTCGGCTTGGCTTGGCGCGTGGGAGACGCGCCAACGCGTCCCGGCAGCGCTGGCTTCCGCGAGCGGACGCACGAGGAGGCAGCGCGAGTGATTCCGTTCGGCGAAGAGAAGCAAACGGCGTGTGGCTTTGAGATCGAGTGCTTTGCCACGGCCCGCGAGTGCGCAGATCACGACAGCGCCCGACGCGGCGAGCGCCTGCTCTGCTGCCCACAAGCATTCCTCGCGCCTGGGCGCGCGGATGAGAATGAGGCGGCTGGGGTCGAGCCCGAACTGGGCAAGGCCTGGAGGGTACGGCGCGCCGTCCTCAGCAAACACGCCGTCTTCCCCAGCCCAGATCACGCCAGCTTGCCCTGCCCAGCTGGATGCGAGACCCAGGCTGAGCCCCAAAGCCGCTGCTTCCGCCCCGGGGCCTGCCGGACACAGTTCATGCAGCGGCTGGCCGGCCATCGCGACCGCCATGGCGGTAAAGCCATGCTCCAAGGGGGCTGGACGCGGACTCATGTTCTCTATATGTTCTATACCCCCGACTCACGCTAGACAAGCCGGGCTCGCAACGAAATTTCAGGTCGCCGATGTTCGCCTACGCCCTGTTCGACACTGCCATCGGCCGCTGCGGCCTCGCGTGGGGGTCGCGCGGGCTTGTCGGCGTGCAATTGCCGGAAAAGACCGCGGAGGGGACCCGCACTCGCCTGCTGCGCCACTGCCCCGCAGCAGATGAAATCGAGCCGCAGAAGCACATCGCCCGCGCGGTCGAGGAGATCCAGGCCCTGCTCTCCGGCGAGAAAAAATCGCTGCGCGCCATCCAACTCGACATGAGCCGCGCGCCAGCCTTCCACGCGCGTGTTTACGAAACGACGCGCGCCATCCCGCCGGGAAAGACCCGCACCTACGGCGAAATCGCACGCGCGCTCGGAGATGCGAGTGCGGCGCGCGCGGTGGGCCAGGCGCTCGGACGCAATCCGTTCGCGATCGTTGTGCCCTGCCATCGCGTCGTGGGCGCTAACGACAAGCTGGTCGGTTTCTCGGCCAATGGCGGCATCGCCACCAAGCTCAAGATGCTGCAAATCGAAGGCTGGCGGGCCGATGAACAGAGCCTCTTCGACCTGCTCGCCTGACGCGTGCTAGCCTGGAACCGCGCTAGTGCGGTAACGTTGGCTTGCCGTCCCATCCTGCGCGTTGGAGCTCCCATGTCCCAGATCGCCCCACGCCTGTCCGCGTTCGCAGGTCTGACGCTGTTGCTCACGGCGTGTGCAACGATCGACTCCACACCCGACGCACCCGCGATCACGCAAAACGACCGCGCCCAGGCCGCGCAGACGCACACGCAAATCCTGCAACAGCTCGGCGGCGCAGTCGAAGGTCCAAGCGCGGCCTACGTCGCCGACGTCGGAGAGCGCATCGCCGCGGCGGCCGGCGTCTCCCGCCAGTGCACGTTCACGCTGGTCAATTCGGACGTGCCCAACGCGTTCGCCGTCCCGGGCTGCTACATCTACGTGACGCGCGGCATTCTCGCGCTGATGAACTCGGAGGACGAACTCGCGTCCGTGTTGGGGCACGAAGTGGGCCACGTCGTCGCCGACCACGCCGCCAGGCGGCAGAACACCGCGACGCTCACAGGACTGGGCGCCGTCCTCGCCGGCATCCTCACGGGCTCAGGCGAAATTGCACAAGCCGCCGGCCAAGCCGCCCAACTCTACACGCTCAGTTACTCGCGCGATCAGGAATTCGAGTCCGATGACCTTGGCGTGCGCTACTTGCACGCTGCGGGCTACAATCCCCATGCGTCCGCGGATCTGTTGCGCTCGCTGGGACTGCAGGAGGCGCTCGCCGGCCGCATTGCCAACCGCGATGCAGCCAGCGCGACGCCAAGTTGGGCGCGCACGCATCCTCTCTCGCAAGAGCGCGTGACGCGCGCGACGGCGCGGGCGGCGGCAACCGGCGTCGAGTGGGGAAACCCGCCTGAGCAAATCGCGCCCTATTTCGCAGCCATCGACGGCATGATCTATGGCGACGATCCTGAGCAGGGGTTTGT
>JAEWNX010000043.1 GCA_023461135.1 Pseudomonadota bacterium | reverse complement strand
CAAGGCTGTAGAACGCTTGTTCGGCAACGCGACCGGGAACATCTCGCTGTCGTCCACCAAATCCGCGATCGGGCACCTGCTCGGCGCCGCGGGCGCGGTGGAGGCGATCTTCTGCGCGCTGGCGATCCGCGACAGCGTGGTTCCGCCGACGCTGAATCTCGACAACCCCAGCGTCGAGAGCGCCATAGATTTGACGCCCCACAAAGCCAAGAAGCGGCCGGTGAGGGCTGCAATGTCGAATTCATTCGGGTTCGGCGGCACGAACGCCGCCGTGATTCTGACAGCGGTGGATTGATGGGACGTCTGCTGTTTTGGCTGGCCGTGCTTGGCGGCGCGGCGGTGATCTTCCTGTTTTTCTTTTTCACCAGCGCGATTTCACGCCCTGGCCCCAACCCCGAAGCCAAACCGTTCGTGGTCGAGCGGGGCGCATCGGGGGCGCAGATCGCAACAGCGCTTCAGCGCGAAGGATTGATCACGGACGCGCTCTTGTTCCGCGTCGCCAATCGCCTTCATGGCGGCGGCCAATCGTTCCAGGCCGGCGAATACGAAATCCCGCCTCACGCCTCGGTGCGCCAGATCGTCGAGATGGTGACCAGCGGCGACGCCTTGCAGCACGCCATCACCTTCCACGAAGGCATCACCATCGCCGCCGTGATGAAAATCATCGAGGAGAACGACGTGCTGACGGGCGAGATGCCCGATGCGCCGCCCGAGGGCTCGATCCTGCCGGAGACGTATCACGTGCAGCGCGGCATGACGCGCGCGGCGCTGCTCCAGCAGATGCGCGAGGCCCGCGACAGCGCGGTTGCAGAGATCTGGGCGAGCCGCCAAGCCGATTTGCCGATCAATTCGGCGGAAGAGCTGGTGATCCTCGCTTCCGTCGTTGAGCGTGAGACCGGGGTGCCGACCGAGCGGCCGCAGGTGGCGGCGGTGTTCGTCAATCGTCTGCGTGTCCCGATGCGCCTCGAAAGCGATCCGACCATCATCTATGGCGTCTGCCGCCAATTCCCCGACCGCTGCGTCGACGGCCGTCTGGTGAATGCACAAGGCCAGCGCCGCACCATCCGCCAGAGCGAAATCGCGCTGAACACCGGTTACAACACCTATCGCATCGACCGCCTGCCGCCGACGCCGATCTCAAATCCCGGCCGCGCTGCGCTCGAGGCCACGGCAAACCCGGCGCAATCGGACGCGCTCTACTTCGTCGCCGACGGCACGGGCGGGCACGTCTTCACGCGCACGCTTGCCGAACACAACGCCGCCGTCGCCCGCTGGCGCCAGATCGAAGCGCAGCGTCTGGCGGCGGAACGCGCGGGCGATTAGCGCCGGGCGTTCACATTCTTCCCGCGCCTCGATTTCCGAGTAGCTGCTTTGGCCCGAAGGGAGTAGTTTGCCTCTGGCTCAAGCATTGGGGGAGCCAGATGCAAGGTCATCTATCCTCGCTGCGCGATCGCGTTTTGCTCCACGTCAGACAAGCCGGCGCCACCGCGGGCCGATGGTTCGGCGTCGTCCGCGAACCCATTGTGCGCTATACAGGCGTGACACACCGCGTGTTGAAGCGCTGGACGTTCCAAGTGCTGGGCCCCGTGGAAACGGTGTTGCTGAACGCGGCCAGTCGTGAGCGCATTCATGCGGCCGCGACGTTCACTTTGATTTTCCTCTTTGCTGTTGCCAGCGTCGATTTCCTCATCGCCGGCGGCCCGGAATTCGGCGTGCCCGCCCGCGCCGAGCGGCCGCAGCAGGCGACGTACGCAGCCCCGCCCGCACCGGCGCGGGAAACGACCGTGCTCCGCGCCAATCCCGACGAGAGCGCAGAACTCGCGCCCGCCTTGGCCGCGGCCACGGACGCAAACGTGATCGCCTTGAGCCAGACCTTCGACTTGCCCGCGAACGCGCCCGCACAACCTGTCGCCGCCGATCTGAGCGCTCCCAGTGGAACGCACAACGCGTCGCTGGCCGGAGATAGCCCGGCTGAAACGGTCGCCGTGGCGGAGCCCGCATCGCCGAGAAAGCGCGCGCGCACGAAGCCGGCGCCAGAGGCCGCGCCAGACGAAGCTTAGAGCAATCCCGTCATGGCGCGCGGTGCGCCGGCGCAGGACGTCGCCGTCACATTCACGGAATAATCACGCCGACCTGGAAGGGCTGGCTGACGACGCTTTCGTTGAAGCCGTCGCCGTCCACGTAGGTTGCGCGCGCCGTGATCGACGCCTGGGAATCTTCGTAGCGGATCGTATAGGTCGGACCGGCGGCGTTCGGCACGAGCTCACCGCGCCGGAACCACTGAATTTGCGGCGCGCCTGAGACGCCGTCGGGGTCCGAGAGCGCGGCGTTGATGTTGCCGCGCTGATCGGAAACCAATGTCAGTCTGCCGGCGCCGTCATTGACGGGGCCCGGGGGCGCTGCGGGCGCAGTCTGAATCGAATTGTCCGGGACGGCATTGGGAGTTGGCGCGGCTTCGGTCGGCGCGTCCGGCGCGGCCTCGTCTTGCGTGGCGACGGCTTCCTCGACCGGTCCGGCGATTTGCGATCCGTTGACGAGATTGCTTACGTGGAAGGCGGCGAGGCCCGTCACGGCCACCGCGCCTGCCGAGGCGATGAGCTGAAACGTCAGCAGCGACCAGGCCGCATTGACGAAGCGGCGCGAGTTGGACCGGGGCTTGCTCATGGTTTCACCGAAGATGCGAGCGCGGTGTTGATCACACGCAGAAGGGTAAGTGCAAACGCGAGGCAGGCGACGCCGAAACTGCCCAGGGCGAGCATGCGATAGAGATCGGGATGGATGCCGCCCGGGCCCGGCGTGAGCTGAAGCGTCATCACGCCCATGAACACAATCAGTGCGAGAGACAGCCACCCCAGCATCGCGGCTGAACCGAAATCCTGCAGCGCCGGGGCCTTGAACGCGCGCTCGTCCGGCGCCGGCGCTTTGCCGCCTGCGAACGTGCGCGCGGCCGTTTCCAGACGCGGCCACGGCTGATTGGCGCGATCGCCGCGCCAATGGCTGAGATCGAGCATCTCGACGATCGTGAACGGCAGCGGCGGCTTCACGCCGTCAACGCGCACTTGCGCGAGCTTGTTGGCGTCGAGCGCTTCTGTCGCTTCAGCGCGCACCCAGAGCGAATTGCGCGCCGCTTCCGACCAGACAACGACGACGCAGCCCGCACTGTCGAGTTCGCGTTCGATGACCATCGCGAAGTCATCGCCCGCGCGCAGGCGATCGTCCCACCAAAGGCTCAAGCCGGATTGCTCGATGCCCGCGCAAATCGGCTTGACGCGGTTCAAGTTGGCGTGCGCGTAGGAAACGAAGACGTCGGCCATTGGCGGCCCCCGACCCACTCGATCCTTGTGTACGCCCGATCTTGGCGGTTCGCCACGAAAAGCTCGCCAGACTGCCGGACCCGTTGCGCGCGCACGGCTTTTTGGCGCAAGGATGCGCCATGACTATTTCGGGGATGACGGGATTCGCGCGCACCGAGGGCGAGCATGTGGGGCAGCGCTGGGTCTGGGAAGTGCGCAGCGTCAATGGGCGCGCACTGGACCTTAAGCTCCGGCTGCCCGCCGGGTTCGATGCGCTGGAGCCGCTGGCGCGCGCCGCCGCCGCGCAACGGTTCAAGCGCGGGTCGCTGCAGGCGACGCTGTCCCTGGCGCGCGATCCGGCGGCCGCTCCCCCGGTCAAGATCGACGTGGCGCTGGTGGAGCGCCTGCTCGAAGCCGGCGAGCCGCTGATCGAGGCCAAGCGCGTGCGCAAGCCGAGCTGGGATGGACTGCTCGCGGTGCGCGGCGTGGTGCAAAGCGAAGACGCAGACCTCGATGTCGAAGCGCGCGCGGCGTTGGAAGCGGCGTTGGCGGCGTCCTTCGGACAAGCGCTCGATCTGCTCGCTAAAGCGCGCCAAACCGAAGGCCGAACCTTGGCCGCAATCTTCACTGACGCGGCCGATCGGCTCGATGCGCTCATCGCCGCCGCGCGCGCGTCCGCAGCTACGGCGCCCCGAGCGGCGCTCGACCGTATTCGCCAGCGCCTCGAACAATTGGCGCCGGAGATCAAGGCGGATCCACAGCGCCTCGCGCAAGAGGCGGCGCTCGTGGCGATGCGCGCCGATGTGCAGGAAGAACTGGACCGCCTGGTTGCGCACGCGGGCGAGCTGCGGAGCCTGATAACGAAACCTGAACCCGCCGGGCGCAGGCTGGACTTCCTCAGTCAGGAGCTGACGCGCGAGGCCAATACGCTGTGCTCGAAATCCGCCGACATCGAACTCACGCGCATCGGGCTCGACCTCAAGGCCGTGGTCGACCAGATCAAGGAGCAGGCCGCCAATGTTGAATGAACATGTCGCGCGCCGCGGCCTGATGTTCGTGCTGTCGAGCCCCTCGGGCGCCGGCAAATCCACACTGGCGCGCAAGCTGCTCGACGCCGACGACAACATGTCGCTTTCCGTCTCCGCCACCACGCGCCCCGCGCGCCCCAGCGAAGTGGACGGCCGCGAGTACAAGTTTCTAAGCAAAGAGCAGTTCGAGGAAATGGCCGACCGCGGCGAATTCCTCGAACACGCCATGGTGTTCGGCAACCATTACGGCACGCCCCGCGCGCACGTCGAAGCCATGCTGATCCAGGGCAAGGACGTGTTGTTCGACGTAGACTGGCAAGGCGCGCGGGCGTTGCGCGCAGCCGAACCGCAGGATGTCGTCGGCATCTTCATCCTGCCGCCCTCGATGGCCGAGCTGGAGCGCCGCCTGCACGCCCGCGCCGAAGACAGCGCAGACGTCATCAAGCAGCGCATGGCCCGCTCGATCAACGAAATCAGCCATTGGGAAGAATACGATTACGTGCTGGTCAACACGCTGCTCGAACAGACGCTGACGCAGATCAAACAAATCCTCGCCGCCGAGCGCCTCAAGCGCCACCGCCAGATGTGGCTCCAGCTGCACGTGGAGCGGCTGAAGCAGGGGATTTGAGAGAATCCGCTTCTGGCCCGGAACGGACGAGGTTGTGTCACCTGACTCGCTGCACTGCTCGATCAATGATCGCTGCAATCTGCTCTACTCCAACGTGTGCGTAACGAGCGTCCCTTGCAATCCAGCCTGAGGCCGTGTCGAAGGCGGCGTCATCGAAGCCCAAATTGCGTTGCCTCAAAATAGACAGTGCAACTAGCATTTTGAGACCGAGTAACGATCCCTGCCGAAACCACCCTGGAGGCAGAGCATCTGACGCGATCAGGCGCAGGGTAGACGACAAGGAATGGATTGGCCGCACGCAGCGGAGCATCTCTGAAATAGAGAATGACGATGGACCGGGCTGGTCCGTCGTATTCATCTGAACATCTTCGACGTTGGTGGTGTTGAACCCGCGAGCGATCAGCCATCCGAAGCCTTTCAGACGCGCGCGGTCGTGCTCCCCCAACTCCGCAAAGACATCCGCCAAGCAAATGTTCAGTTGAGGATGCCAAATTCCTAGGGTGATCACTGCACGTTTGCGGCCATGGTCACTGAACACGTCGAACTCCGCGCCGTGTTCCAGTCCGTCGTCTCCCACGACCATACGAAATCGATTTTTTTGGAATTCTTGGAAACCAGCGTCGCTAAGTCCAAGTCGGATATTGTGAAGCTCTTGTCCCATCACCACCCCGCCAAAGTAGGCGCGTTTCCGTCGTGTCCGCAATTGACGAAAAGCGACTAGGCAGCTGCACCGCGCCACGCCTCCGCCAATCTGCGGAAGCCAGCTTGATCAATCTCCTCCGCGCGGGCTGTCGGCGTGATTTGCGCGGCTTCGAGCAGCGCCTCCGCATCCGGCGTCAGTGACTTCAGCGCCGCGCGCAGCATCTTGCGGCGCTGTCCGAACGCAGCGGCGGTGACGCGTTCGAGCGTGTCGAGATGCGGGTAGGGATCGGCGCGGTCCTTCAGCGTGACGACGGCCGACGCAATCTTCGGAGGCGGCGTAAACGCGCGCGCTGGCACGGTGAACTCAAGCCGCGCGTCGCAGCGCGCTTGCGCCAGCACCGCAAGGCGCCCGTACGCATCGCTGCCCGGCTTGGCCACGATGCGCTGCGCCACTTCCTTCTGGAACATGAGCGTCATGTCCCCGCGCCACGGCCCGGCTTTGAGCCACTTCACGAGAAGCGGTGTCCCGACATTGTAGGGAAGGTTGGAGATGACAAACGCTCCCCCGCCCCCTTGTGGGG
>JAEWNX010000042.1 GCA_023461135.1 Pseudomonadota bacterium | reverse complement strand
CGGGCATGACCGGGACGTCTGCGAAAACGTGCCCGGCGCGCCGCCGGTCGGTCCGCTCGGCCGCTTGCCGGATTGATCTTGGGGAATTGCGGACACGGCCTGGCGTGCCCTCCGATCGGCGCGAGAGCGCCTTCGAGCCGTTCGTGCGCCTGAACGAGGAAGGGACGCGGGCGGCGGATCTGGGGCTCGCCGCCGCGCGCTCGATCGCCCGCGCTCATGCCGGCGGCGCCCAAAACGCTTGAGGCCGGCCCACTCGCGCAATAGGCTTCCGCTCGACCGAAGGTTGGGGAAGGTCATGAACCTCAGAGGCCTGGTTACCCTGCTCTGTGCGGGCGCGGCGCTGCTGCTGATTGCGCCGCAGGCGCATGCACAAGACGGCGTCTGGATGCGGGCCGAGAGCGAGAATTTCATCGTCTACAGCCGCGGCCGCGAACGTCCGCTGCGCGAGGCCGTGCAGGACTTGGAGCACTTCAACGACCTTCTGCACGAACGCACCGGCGCAGCCCGTCCGGAAACACCGGTCAAGCTGACCGTCTATTTGTTGCGCGACGAGCGCGCGCTGCAAACGGTCTGGCCAGGCGCCGCGCGCGACATTCGCGGCTTCTACACCTATCAGCCCGAACACGTGGCGGCGTTCGCCATCAATGACGACATGGGCTGGGAGGGCATCGCCCAGCAGATTCTGTTTCACGAATACACGCATCATTTCATGATGCAGTTCTTCCGTGCGGCGTATCCCGCCTGGTATGTCGAAGGGTTCGCGGAATACATGGCGACAGTCGACTTCGACCATCGCGGCACGCTGGTGGGCAGACCGAGCGACGCGCGCGAAGTGCAACTCGTCGGATACGCACGTCAGCAATTACTGCCGATGGAGGCGGTGCTCGCCGGCATGCCGGCAGAGGCCGACCAGCGCGGCGTGTTCTACGCCCAGAGCTGGCTGATGGTGCACTACATGTTCAGCCGCCCCGAGCGGCAAAACGCGTTCAACGCCTATATGCGCGGGATTCGCCAAGGCGTTGAGCCCGTAGAGGCCTTCGAGAGCGCGTTCGGCATGTCGGCGGAGCAATTCAGAAGCGAACTCACCGCCTACATGCGCGGCACGATCCAATACACGGTCTATCCGAACCGCGAGATGGAAGCCTCCAGCATCACGATCACGCGCATGCCGCGCTCGGCGGACGATCTTATCCTCCAGAACGCGCGCTTGGAGCGCATGCGCGGCGGTGACGCCGAGCTGGCCGAGAGCATTGTCAACGAAGCCGCACGCTTTCCTGGCGATCCCTACGCCACGCGCTCGGCGGCCTATGCCGAGCTTTCACGAAGCCCCGCGCGTGCGCGAGAACTGGCCGCGCCGCTGATCGAAGCCAATCCCCAGGATTTCGAAGCGCAATACATCGTAGGGCGCAGCTATTTCGCGGAGGCCGAGGCGGCGGAGGAGGGCGGCGAAGAGGCGATGGCGCAGGCGCGCCGGCATTTCGTGCGCGCCTTCCGGGCCAACCCCAACCACGTGCCGACGCTCTACTATTACGTGCGCTCGCACGATGGCGCGCTCTCGGACGAGGTGTTGGATGTCCTGATCCAGGCGCACCTTCTGGCGCCGCAGGTGGACGAGATCCGCTTCAATTTGGCGATCCAGCTTCTGAATTCGCGGCGTTTCCGCGATGCGGCTACGGTGCTCGGCCCGATCGCCTACAGTCCGCACGGCGGAGATACGGCGGCGCGCGCAAGGCGCTACCTGGAAGCCGCGCAGCGCAACGAAACGCCGGAATGGTGAGGCCTACTCGCTGCCGCGAAACCGCCCGTCGCCTTCTTCCGTCACCAGCACGACGTTCGGATTCTCAGGCGCGGTGTCTTCGAACAGGCCGATGTCCAGGTCCGCCTGCGGCGCTTCGCTGCGCAACGGCGCCGCCACGCGTTCCGCCAACTCGATCCGCTCCACCGGCGCAAGCGGCGCGGCGACGCCGGGCGCATGCATCGGCCGCCAGTACGTGATCCGCACAGCGAACTTCGCTTCGCTCTCGACGATTTCGCCGAGCCCGTTCCTCACCCACTCGCCCCAGCGCTTCATCAGTTGTTTGTGGTCGACATAGCGGTTGGGCATCATCTCCTGCGCAAGCTCCGCAGGCGCGCCCAGAAGCACGCGCGCTTCCTCCGGCGTGCGCGCATGCCCCAGCGGCTTCTTGGACGCCGCCTCGCCCGAGCGCGCAACGGGCGCCGGCGGGGCGGGGCGCCAGTAGCGCATCGTCACGCGCCAGGCCTCATCGCGCCAGACGAGCTCGTACAATCCCGAGCCGTACAATTCCGGCACAGCGGCTTCCGCCGCCTCCGGCGTCTCAAAACGATCCGGCAGCTCCTCGACAGCCAGGAATACCGGCCCGCCGGCAAGACTGGTCGCTTCATCTTCGGTGCGGGCGCGCGGCGCGGCGGGATCGCGCGCGCCGGCGAGGTTCGCCGCCAGAGGGAAAATGCTCATCGTGCGAGCAACCGATGCTTCTCCACTGGCCTCCTATCGCCATTGCCTTGTCACTTGAGGAGGCCAAGCTAGGCTTCAAGCATCGGCGAAAAGTCGTGGGGAGCCAAGCATGTCGCATCGTCGCTGGAGTCTGGCCGCGTTGGCGATCGCGCCATTGCTGGCGCTGGGCGCATGCGACCAGATCCGCGACGCTTGGGAGCGCGTTCGCGGCGGCGCGGCCGGGCCGGGTCCCGCAGCGCTGAGCGATGTGCCGCTCGCGGCGCGCGCGCTTTCGGGTTCGGTGCAGCCGCAGGATCAGATCGCCGCGCTGCTTGCGCCGGAACCCCTGCTGATCGCGCCGGGTGAAATTCTGATCGGCCCGCGCATCGAAGCTGAACTGGCCGAGACCGCCGCCGAGATGGGCCTGGCGAGCAATTTCGTGCGCTCGCTCCGGGCGAGCGGTGAGACGGCGCTGGAGCAATTGCCGGATGAACTGCAGGGGCAAGTGCGCACCGCCGCCGAGACGGAAGCCTCGGCCGAAGCGCGCACGCGCGCGCGCGACGTGCTCGCGCGCCTCGGCCTGCCCGGCGAGGTCGAAGTGCGGCCGGGCGGCGTCGTGACGGTAAACCTGCTGAACGGCGCCAGTCCGACATCGACCGCTTACGCGCAGCAGCTCGAGCAACAGCAGACGCCGCCCGGCGCGATCGAATGGAACGAGACCGACCGCTGCCCGCGCATCGTCACTCAAGGTCAGCTCGAGCAAGACATAGCCCTCGCCACGCGGTGCGCCATCCAGCGCCTGCAGGCGGCGCGCGCGTTCGAATATGTCGAGCCCAATTACATCGCCAATCCGGGCTTCGACCGCCTGCCGCGCCCCCGGGAGGACCAAGAGCAGTCCGACCAGCCTCCGCAGACGCCCGTCACGCCGGCGCCAGCGCGTGTTGGCGGCGCGCCAAACGATCCGCTCTACGCCCTGCAATGGCACTATCGCCCGCCTGGCGCAGGCGAAGGCCAATCGCCGGGCGGCGCGGGTTTCATCTCGTTCTGGGAAGCTGCTCAGGTCGGCTCGCGTGACGTGCGCGTTGCGGTGCTCGACACCGGCCTCGATCTCACGCACCCGGAAATCCATGCATCGGCCAACATCGCCGCGGGCGCCGATATGATCGCGAATGTCGACCGTGGCGGCGACGGCGACGGCATCGACGCCGACGCGCAGGATGCAGGCGATCAGTGCGGAACGGCGACCGACGCTTCGTATCACGGCACCCACGTCGCCGGCACGATCGGCGCGGCGAACACCAACGATCGCGTCGGCGTGGCTAGCGGCGCCTGGAACGTCACGATCATTCCAGTGCGCGTGCTGGGCCGCTGCGGCGGCCAGCTTGCGGACATCGTGTCCGGCATACGTTGGGCCGCGGGGCTTGCGCCGGTGATCACGGCCGCGGGCTTGCAGCTCAACAATCCGACGCCTGCCGACATCATCAATATGAGCCTGACGATTCAGGCGCCGTGCCCGGCCTCGATGCAGGCCGCGATCGACGCAGCGGTCGCCAACAACGTCGTCGTCGTCGTCGCCGCCGGCAATAAGGCCAACCAGGCCTCGCTGTTCGCGCCGGCGAATTGCAACAACGTCATTGTCGTGGGCGCAGGAGATGCGCGCGGCGGGTTGTCGTTCTATTCCAACTTCGGCCCGCAAATCGACCTGATCGCGCCAGGCGGCGATGTTTTCGCCGACAGCGACGGAGACGGACGCCCCGACGGCGTGCTTTCAACGCGCACGACCACGTCCGGCTGCTACGACCCGGTGAACCAGAACTCGACCGAGCGCTGCTATTACTCGTTCCTGCAAGGCACTTCGATGGCCGCGCCGCACGTCTCCGCCGCGCTTGCCTTGTTGGCTGCGCAGACCGGCTTGCGCGGGCGCGAACTCGAAGACGCGCTCTTCACACGGGGCGTCAGCCCGTTCGCTAGCGGCTTCGGCCAGATCGAATGCGCCCGCTCGCAAAACGCGACGCCCGTCAGCGCAGGCTCGGCGACGTGCGCGCGGCCGGCTGGACGTGGGCGTTTGGACATGACGCGCGCCGCAGCAACGATCACACCGGCGGCGGCTTCGCCTTAGGCCGCACCATCGCGCGACCAGCAAACGAACTCCGCGTTTTCGACGGAATCCATTCCGCGCAGTTCGAAGCCCGGCAAAGTGAGCATCCAGTCGAGCATCGCCTGTTCGCCCGTTGCGCCCAGGGGATAGCTCACAGCGCGCCGCGACGTGTCGTCGACCAGCATCCACCAGACGTCCATGCCCCAGGGACCCGTATCGTTGGTCAGGACAACGATACGGGTAAGGTGGGCGACCTTGATGTGCTCGGGTTGTTTTTTCGGCGGCGTGACCACGATCTCTTCACCGTTCCGCGCCACCTGCCATGTTGCTTCGGGCTGCAGCATGGCCTAGCTCCGATAATCGCCGTTGATCTCGACGTAGCGTTTGGTGAGATCGCACGTGTGCATGGTGGCGCGGCCTGAGCCTGGGCCGACAATCACGCCGATCTCCAACTCCGCGTTCCTCATGTACTCGCTCATCGCCGCTTCATCGTAGTCGGCAGCGACCATGCCGTTGCGCGCCGCCCAAAGCGCCCCGAAGCGCACCGAGATCATCTCGCGCTTCACCGGTTGATCGCTGCGCCCGACCGCCATCACGATGCGGCCCCAGTTCGCGTCTTCGCCGGCGATGGCGGTCTTCACCAGAGGGCTTTCGCAGATGGTTCGCGCGATGCGCTTGGCGCTCGCGCCATCAACCGCCCCTTCCACCGTGACGCTCACCAGCTTGGCGGCGCCTTCCCCGTCGCGCACGATCTGAATGGCGAGGTCGCGCAGCACTCGGGCGAGCGCGACGCGAAACCCTTCCAACCGGGCGTCCTTTGCGTCCGCAATTGGCGGCACGTTGGCTTGGCCGGTGGCGAACAAGAGCACGCAATCGTTCGTGCTGCGGTCGCCATCAACGGTGATCGAGTTGAAGCTGGTCTCGGTCTCCGCTTTCAGCAGTGTCTTCAGGATCGGCGCCGAGAGCGCCGCGTCCGTAAAAACGAACGCCAGCATGGTCGCCATGTCCGGCGCGATCATGCCCGAGCCTTTGGCGATGCCGGCAATATTCACGGCGACGCCGTCGATCATGCACGTCGCGCCTGCGCCCTTGGGAAACGTGTCCGTCGTCATGATCGCGGCGGCAGCCGCCGGCCAGTCGACCGGCTTCAGCTCCATCTTCGGCGCGGCGGCCGCAATCTTTGCATCGTCGAGTACGACGCCAATCACGCCCGTGGACGCCGGCAACACCTCGCGCGCCGCAACGCCCATGCGCTCGCCCGCCGCCTCGCAGGCGCGTTTGCACGCTGCGTCGCCCGCCGGCCCGGTGAAGGAATTGGCGCAACCGGCGTTGACAAGCAGCGCTCTTGCGCTGCCGCGCGAGGCGGCGAGCGCTTGCTTGGCGTAATCGGTCGGCGCTGAACCGACAGCGTTGCTGGTGAACACGCCAGCCGCCCTTGTCCCGGCGGGCATGCGCATCAAGAGCAAATCCGGTCGGTCGTGCTTGTAGAAGCCCGCGCGCCCGACCGCGGCCTCAAGCCCTGCGATCCTCGGCAGGTCAGGAAAATTCGCGGGCGCGAGAGGACTACGGTGCGGCGTCATGCTTCGTCTTAAGCAGCGTCACGCGCTTTGGCGCAATCACTTCGACGCCTGTCGGCCTCTCGGCTTACTGTGACGGCCCTTGGTCCGAAGGCGCAGCCGGCGTGCTGGTCTGCGGCGCAGGTGCGGTCTGTTGCTGCGCCGGCGGCGAGCCGCCTCCGGCCGCCCCGCCAGGCCCGATCGGGAAGGGGAAGGGGGGCGGCGCTTGGCCAGGCGGCAGCGCAGCGTCCGGCGCGGGCCGCACCGGCTCGGTCGGCGCTGCGTCAGCCGGCGCCGGCGTTTCCTCGCCTGGATCGAGCGCGACGTTCTGCTCCCGGAGCCGCTCGATGCGCGCGTCCCGCTCGAGCCGCTCCTGCAGTTGCGTGATTTCCTGGAAGCGGAGCCAGTCGACAATGCGCGGTCGCAGCGTCTCGAGGCTTGGCACGCCCCGTTC
>JAEWNX010000041.1 GCA_023461135.1 Pseudomonadota bacterium | reverse complement strand
GTGATGTCGATGTCGCGCGAGATGAGATCGTCGCCGGAATCGTCGCGGCCGATCCCGAAATCGCGCCGGGCGATGCTTGTGCCGCCTTGGACCGTCGCGCGGTCGCCGTCGATGGTGAGCGTGAAGGGGAGGTCGACCTGACGTGTTTGACCGCGGATGGTCAGGTCGCCCCGCGCCTCGTAGCGCCCTGGCCCGCGCGCGCGGATGCGCGTGGAGCGGAACTCCGCCGTGGGGAATGCGCTGGAGTTGAACCAGGCCGTTGTCGGCAGCGCGTTGTCGTGAACCGAGACGCCCGTGTTTGCGGACGCCGTTTCGATTCGAACCGCCACGGAGGACGCATCCAGGTTGTTCGGATCGAAGCGAACGTCGGCGCTCCAGCGTGTGAAGCGCCCGTTGAAGCGGGCCGAGCCGCTCTCGTCTTCGTAGGCGTAGCCGAACGCGATGGAGCTGGCGCCGCGATCGACGGTCCAGCGGCTTGGGGCGCCTGGCGAAGCGGGCGCGGCCGGCGCAGCCGGCGTCTCAACGGGAGCGACCGCTGCAGTGCCGGGCGCTGCCTGCTCGGTCACTTCGAAGCGCGAATCGTCTTGCGGCGCCTGCGCAAGATCGGACACGGCGTAGAGCGAGGCGATCAGCGCCAGCGCGATGGCGGCAAGGCCCGCGCCAAGGACGGCGCTGCGCGCTACGTCGCGGGGCGGCGCTTGCGTCTCGTTTGGCGCGCGCAGGCCGGGGACCATGTGGGTCAGCGTCTCGTCACGGTTCAGGACATGATGCTTCAGCGCCGCGGCGACATGGAGGGCGGCAAGGCCGATGGCGGCGAAGGCGAGATAGGCGTGCGCGGTGAGCGCGGCTCCGGCGGTCCCCTCCCGCACATCGGCGGAGGCGTGCGGCAGGTTGAACAGGTGCGGCACTTCGAACAGGCCGAACCAGCGTGTCGGAATGGCGAGCGACTCATCGGTGTGGATCGACCAGCCGGCCGACACGTAAAGCCAGCCTGTCAACGGCAAGGCGAGCGTGAGAACGTAGAAACCCCAGTGCGTGGCGCGGGCCGCAAGGCGCTCCCAGGCGGGCATGCCGGCGGCGAGCGGGGGCGGGCGGTGCGTCAAGCGCCAGATCAGGCGCACCAGCGTGAGCGCCAGCACGGTGAGACCGATCGACTTGTGCAGTTGATAGGCTTCGAACAGCGCCTGGCTGGCGTCGCCGTGCTCGGCGCGCTCGTGCATGATGAAGCCGAGCGGCAGCATAAACAGCACCGCGACGGCGATCGCCCAGGGCAGGACGATCGCGACCGCGGAGTAGCGTTCAGCTTGCATCGGCATCAATTGGTCGGCTCGCCTTCAGGCGGCGGAACGGGGGCCTGATCCAGCGGGCGGTTGAACTCAGCTTCGAGCACGAGTTCGACTTGGGCGCCGATGCCGTTTTGCGGTTCAGCGGCGGGCGGCGTGCCGGAGGTCATGCCGTACGCCGTGCGGTCGAATGTGCCGCGCGCCGAAAAGCCGATTCCGGAGAACGGCATGCCGGCGGGGTGCTGGCGCCAGCTTCCATTATAGGTGACGTCGAACGTCGCCGGATGCGTTTGGCCGCGGATGGTGAGATCGCCGGAGACGCGTGCAGCGTTGGGACCGGTTTGCTCAACCCGCGTGGAGCGGAACGTCGCGGTGGGATAGGTGGCGCTGTCGAGCCACTCGGAATTCTGGAGCTGCGCGTCAAAATCGGTTTCGCCCACAAAAGGCGTATCCAGGGTCGTGGCGTCCACCGTGACCGTCACCGACGATTGGGCGGGGTTCTCGGCGTTGAAGTTGAGCGCGCCGCTGAGGCCGTTGAGCCGGAGCTGATAGTTGGCGAGACCGAAGTGAGGCGCGCGCACGATGAGGGTGGAGTGGTGCGGGTCGAGCGTATATTCGCCGGAGGGCGCCTGAACCGAAACCGGCGCAGGGGTCCCGTCTTCCTTTTCCGCCGGCTGCGCGCATGCAGCGAGAGCCGCCGCGACGGCCAACGCAATCCACATCTTCATACGGGGTTCTCCTCGCTCATGTCGGGGCGTCCTAGCTCATCCCTCATCGCAAGGGGAGGTCAGGCCTTTACGAACTCGGCTTCGATGACGACTTGAACCTCGTTGCCGGTGAAGGCGCTCCATTCGGTGACGCCCCACTGGCTGCGGTCGATCTGGCCGTGTGCGGAGAAGCCGAGCACAGTCTGGCCGCCGCGGAGCGGATCGACGGCGGCGCCGTCGAATGTGACGTCGAGCGTCGCGGGGTGGCTCTGGCCGTTCATGGTGAGATCGCCGGTCACGCGCGCGGTGTGTGCGCCGGTGCGCTCGATGGCGGTGGAGGCGAATGTGACTTGTGGCGTGCGCTCGGCGCCGATTGCGCGCGCGACTTGGCGGTCGAAGGCGCGCTCGCCGTCGCGGTTAAGAACGCCGGTGCTGACGGCCGTTGCATCAACGCTGGCTGTCAGGTGCGAACGGGTAGGATCTTCGGGATCGAGCGTCAGTTCGCCCGCTTCGGTGTCGAAGCGCGCGGTGAGCCAGGCAAGGCCCATGTGGCGGATGCGGAACGTCACGGTCGCGTGGCGCGGGTCGATCCGATAGGCGCCCGCAGGCAAATCCACCGACGTGGGAAACGCAGGCAGTTCCGCGGCGGCCGCGGCGACGGGCGATGACGCTGCATCGGTGAAAGGTGGAGGTTGATCGGCTGCGCCTTGGGTTGTGGTGCAGGCACAGGTCAACAGGGCGACGGCGACGATCCATGCGCGCATGCAAGTCCTCCGCAATGATCCCCCGAGGCTCTGTAGCATGCGCCTGCCCGCAGGAGGGCGCCAAGAGACGGGGTGTCGCGCATTTGTGAGATCGCTAAGGTGTGCGCCGGAGAGATACGATGAGCTACGCCGCGCCGATCGCCGACATGCGCTTTGCGCTCGAAGCCTGCGCTGATCTGTGGCGGCTGCGTGGACGGTTTCCGGACCTCGACGAAGACCTGCTGGCCGCGATCCTTGAGGGCGCGGGCGCGCTGGCTGGGGAAACGCTGGCGCCGCTCAATCGGACTGGCGACCGCGCTGGCGTGAAACTCGACGGTGATGTCGTGCGCACGGCGCCCGGTTTTCGCGAAGCTTACGAAGCGTTCAAGGAAGGCGGCTGGCAGGGGCTTGCCGCCGATTCGGCATACGGCGGCCAGGGTCTGCCGCGCGCCATAGCGCTCGCGGTGATGGAAACGGCGCACGGCGCCAATATGAGCTTCGGGCTCCTGCCCATGCTGACGCTCGGCGCGATCGAGGCGATCGACCAGCACGGGGCGCCCGATCAGAAGCAGCTCTATCTGGGGAAACTTGTTTCGGGCGAATGGACGGGGACGATGAATTTGACGGAGCCGCAAGCGGGCTCCGATCTCGGCGCGCTCACCACGAAAGCGACGCCGCAGGCGGACGGCTCGTACGCCATCACGGGGCAGAAAATCTTCATCACCTGGGGCGAGCACGACCTCGCGCCCAACATCATCCATCTCGTGCTCGCGCGCATCGAAGGCGCGCCCGCCGGCTCGAAGGGCATTTCGATGTTCATCGTGCCGAAGTTTCGCGACGAGGACGGTTCTCGCAATGCCGTCCGCTGCATCGGCGTCGAGGAGAAGATGGGCATCCATGCTTCGCCCACCTGCACGCTCGCCTATGAAGGCGCGACTGGCTGGCTGATCGGGGAAGAGAACAAGGGCCTCGCGGCCATGTTCACGATGATGAACGCGGCGCGGCTGAATGTGGGGATGGAAGGCGTCGCCGTCGCGGAGGCGGCCTACCAGAAAGCGTTGGCCTATGCGCGCGAACGAAGGCAGGGCGGCAAGCTGATCGTCGAACACCCGGACGTGCGGCGCATGCTGATGACCATGCGCGCGAAGATTCAGGCGGGGAGGGCGATCTGTTATGCGTGCGCCGTTGCGGCCGATGCGGGCGACAGGGCGCAAGAGGATGTGCTGACGCCGATCGCCAAAGCGTGGTGCACCGACCTGGGCGTCGAGTGCGCGAGCCTCGGCGTGCAGGTGCACGGCGGCATGGGCTACGTCGAGGAGGGCGGCGCGGCGCAATTCTATCGCGACGCGCGAATCGCGCCGATCTACGAAGGCACGAACGGCATCCAGGCGATCGATCTTTATGGCCGCAAGCTGCTCGGCGACCGCGGTGAGGCCATGCGAGAGATCCTTACGGAAGCGCGGGACGTGGCTGGATCGACGCATCCCAAGCTCTCGGCGGCCGTCGATGCACTGGCCGAGGCGACGGATTACATGCTCTCCGCGTCGCGCGAGGATGCGCTCGCGGGCGCGTATCCGTTTCTGCAACTCGCCGGTGATGTGGTTGGCGGCGTGTTGCTCGTGAAAGGCGTGGCGCGTAATGGCGACGCCGGTCAGGCGGCGGTGTTGCGCTTCTATGCGCGCACCGTGCTCGCGCGTGCGCCGTCGCGGCTGGCGGAGATCAGGATTGGGGTCGATGTCCTGGCCGAGGACGCGCTTGAGGGCTGAACGCGTGGCGGTGTACGATTTCAACAACGCGCTTGTTCGCACGCCGCCGCGTTCCGTCACGGGTGGCTTGCGCGCCGTCGACATCGGCGCGCCGAGCTATGAGGGGGTGTTGGCGGAGCATGCGGCCTACGTCGTCGCGCTCGAGGCGGCCGGCGTGGCGGTGGAGGTCTTGCCGGCGAGCGAAGCGTATCCTGACTCCGTTTTTGTGGAGGACGCCGCGTTCGTTCACGGCGCGACCGCCATCCTTTTGCGGCCGGGCGCGGCGTCGCGGGCAGGCGAGGCGGCGGAGATCGCGCCTGTTCTGGTCCGCCGCTTTGACCGCGTGCTGACACTGGAGCAAGGCACGGCGGAGGGCGGCGATGTCCTCGCTACGCCACGCTGCGTATTCATCGGCTGCTCGGCGCGGACGAATGTCCAAGGTGCGCAGGCCTTGACGGACATGCTGGCCGCGATCGGCCTCAAGGGCTTTCCGGTCGAGACGCCGCGCGGGGTGCTGCACTTCAAGTCGGATTGTTCGCTTCTCGATGAGGAGACGATACTCTGCACCGGAAGGCTTGCGGCATCCGGCGTGTTCGACGGCTTTCGCGTCGTGCTGACGCCGGAGGGCGAGGAGGGCGCGGCGAATGCGCTGCGCGTCAACGACCGGCTTCTCGTCAGCGCCAGCTATCCGCGCACAATCGAAGCGCTCGGTGCGCTTGGCTTCCGCGTCGCGCCGCTTGTGACGCGCGAGATCGCCAAGGTCGACGCGGGCTTGTCGTGCATGTCGCTGCGCTGGTGAACCTCAAGCCGCCGGATGGTCCTTCGCCCAGTCCTTCAACGCCTTGCGGAACGGGCGAAGCGACGACGGCGAATAGCGCAGGTTCGGCGCAAGCGCCCGCTGCGCGACCGTGCCATCCAGATGCCGGCTGATGTCCACCGGCGTCGGAGCGCTCTTGGCCCGCCAGATTCGGCGCGTGTAGATCGGGTAGTTCATCGGCGAGAGCGACTTCCAGAAGCTCGGGCGCGTGATGGGTGCGTCGAAGCTGAGGCCCGCTTCGCGCAGCGTTCTGTCGAGCGGCGATTCATCCTCGCCGTGCTTGGCGTAGAATCGGAGCCCGCATGCGGCCGCGCCTTCCGCGACCCATTTGAGCGGCGCCGCTGAAAGCGCCGAATTGTTGCCGCCCCCGACATCCCCGTGCGAACCGACAAACCAGCGCTGTTCGTAATAGGTGCGCTGAGGATCGGCGCCGGGACGCGCCTGAGCGGCCGCATTCGATTCGTCGATGTGCTCCCAGAGCGTCGGCGGAAAGCCTAGCCGCGGTTCGTCGATCGCCACGGCGTGGCGCGCGGACTGCACGTTGGGGCAGATGCGCACGTTGTGAAAGCCGTAGCGCTTGTTCATCAGATGAGAGAGCCAACCCAACGCATCTGGCGCGCCGCGCTGGCCGACCGTGTCGAACACGCCGAGATAGGTGATCGGCGGGGCGTCCTCGCTGTTGACGCGCGTGCCGTCCTCGGCGCGCCGGCCTTTGCCGTACACTTTGCGAAATTGCTTCTGGGCTTCCAGGTACTCCGCCTTCTCGGCGTCGCCGGCCCGCTCATCCGGCGCGGCGCGATAGAGGCGGAACGCTTCCCACGCCTGGTCGGCGTGCAGGCGGCTGACGATGCCGGAGCAATTGACAAGACCGCTGAAGGAGCGCGCGGCGAAGGCGCCGCGGCTGAAGCCGAAAATGTAGATCTCGTCCCCGTCCTCATAGTTGAAGGCGAGGCGCAGATAAGTGTCGACGATCAGGTCTTCGAGGCCTTCGCCAAACACGCCGCCCGCGAGCCGGTTAATGCGTTGCGATGTACGGCCGATGAGGCTGGACTTGCCGAGTGCGGCCGTGTTGGCGCCCACGCCCTGGCTGTAGATCACGATCTGCGGAATCTTCTCCGTCTCGGTCGTGTTCGTATGGGCGACGCTGCGGGCGATCACGCCGATATTGGTGAGGTTGTCCTGGCGCAATTGCTGCCAGGTGCCGTCGAAGCAAATCACAAAACGCTTCATGCACTCCCCCTGAGGCAACCTACTCTAACCGCGAGGGCGCCCCTATCGGAAGCGCCATGGCCGGGCTTTTCGGTAGCCGGGGTTATTCTTTCGCGGCGAGGTCGGCTAGGCTCGCCGCCGGAGACGCCCGATGTCCATGGACGGCCTGGAAGACGAAGTCGCCGAAAAGCGCGCCAAACCGCAGTTGGTCTATCCGCTCGGCGAGCCGCCGCAGGCCGGTGAAGCGCGCGAGATCGCGCCGGGAGTCCACTGGGTGCGCATGCCACTGCCGTTCGTGCTGCAATGGATCAATCTGTGGCTGATCGAGGATGGCGACGGCTGGACCATCGTCGACACCGGCATCGCGCTCGAGCAATCGCGCGAATATTGGCGCAAGATTTTCGATGCGACGCTGAAGGGCAGACCGGTCACGCGCGTGATCTGCACGCACATGCATCCCGATCATATGGGGCTCGCCGGCTGGATCTGCCGCAAGTTCGGCGCAACGCTGTGGATGAGCCGGCTCGAGTACATTACAGGGCGCATGCTGGTGGCGGATACGGGCCGTGAAGCGCCGGAGGAGGGCGTGCGCTTCTATCAGGCCGCCGGCTGGGACGAGGACGCGATCGACAGCTACAAGATCCGGTTTGGCGGCTTCGGAAAGGCCGTGTCAAAAGTGCCGGATGCGTACAAACGCATCTCGGACGGCGATGTGATCACGATCGGCGGCCGGCCTTGGCGCGTGATCACGGGCAATGGTCATTGCCCCGAGCACGCGTGCCTGTGGCAGGAGGAATTGAAGCTTTTCATTTCGGGCGATCAGGTGCTGCCGCGGATTTCATCCAACGTGTCGGTGTTTCCCACCGAACCGGAGGCCGATCCGCTGAGCGACTGGATTGCGTCCTGCAGGAAGCTTTTGGCGGCCGTGCCGAATGACGTCTTGGTGCTGCCGTCGCACAACGAACCCTTCCTTGGGCTGCATGAGCGGCTGAACAATCTGATCGAGGGACACGAGAAAGCGCTCGCGCGCGTGCTGGATCGTCTGAAGCATGGCCCGAGGCGGGCCGTCGATCTGTTCGGTGCGTTGTTCGCGCGTAAGATCGGGCCGGACTTGATCGGCATGGCGACAGGGGAATCCATCGCGCACGTGAATTGTCTGATCTCGCGCGGGCTGGCGCGGCCCGAGGTCGGCGAAGATGGGGTCGTGCGCTATGTCGCTGTCTGAACCGCCGCGCAATCCAGAGCATCGCTCGACCAACGCGATCCTGTGCTTCTGCATTGGCGCCGTGCTGGCGGGGCTGGCGTGGTTCCTGGGCGTCGGCACGGTGATTGGCGCGGCGCTGAGCGGCGGCGATCCGGCGATTTTGGTGGGCAGCACCGTCGCGGCGATTGCGCTGGTTCTGGCCAGCATCGCCGGCGGCGTGATGATGCTGATCGGCACGATCTGGATGGTGATCCAGGTGATCGCGGATCAGACGGGTGAGAAGAGCGAAAAGCGCTATCGTGATGTTGAGCGCTGATTCTGGAGCGGGGCATGATTTTATCGACCACATTTGAAGTAAACGGGCGCACGGTCGCTCAGCATCTGGGGCTGGTGCGCGGCAACGTCGTGCGTTCGCGCTTCATCGGCCGCGACTTGGTCGCCGGATTGCGCATGATCGTGGGCGGCGAAATCCACGAATACACGAAGCTCTTGGCCGAGAGCCGCGAGCAGGCGCTCGATCGCATGATCCAGCACGCGCAGTCGCTGTCCGCCGATGCGGTGATTGGCGTCAGGTTCGAGACCACGGACGCGGGGCAGGGCCAGGCGACCGAAGTGTTGGCCTACGGGACTGCCGTGAAGCTGGGCTGATTATGCGGGTCTCAAGGCCGGCGCTCCGATAGGAGCGGCGTGCGCAAGCCGCCATGCCATCAGCGCGACGATTCCAGCGGAGACGTCGAGCATGAAGCCGAACGCCAGCAGGAACACGGCGTGGTGCGTCAGGAGGTGTAGCGCTGGCGTGGCAGCGAGTTCGCCGAGACGCCAGTCGGCGGCGCGGCGCAAGCCCCAGTCGAATACCGCGCCAGCGGCGATCACGCCGACGCAAAGCGGAATCCAGAGCGGCACGTGCGGCAGATCGAGCGGCAAGCCGGCGATCATGTGCGGGGCCGTGTAGGCGACGAGCGCGAGACCATAGAGCGGCGTCGCCCACGCGTGCGCGAGCGATTTCCACGAGGCTTCGGCCGGGCGGCCGGCTGCGTGCGCAAGCCGCTGTGCTTCACGGACGCTCCAGCTTGTATCGGCGATCAGGCGCCACACGAACAGCACGCCGATCGCGCCCGCCAGTCCCACAAAAGCGCCGACGGTCAGCGCGGCGAACGTGGGACCCGCCAGCGACACAAGATCGATACGCGGCGCGGCGCGTCGAATCAGCGCGTGCGCGCCCAAGCCAGCGACGATCAGCAGCGCCGCTGGCGGCGCAATCAGCGCCACGGCGCCGGCGCTCATCGCGATCGCGAACGGCGCCAGCGTATCAGGGAATCTCCCGGTCATGGTTCATTGGTGATGAACCAACGTCGTGAAGGTCGCGTAAATGCTAAGATAACCAAGCATTTACGCTGATTGACAGCAACCTTCCGTTAACCGCGTTTTATTGCGCGCTGCCGGGCTCGCCGCGGGTGAAGCCGCGTTCGCGGCGCGGACGCTCGTTGCTGGATTCGTCAGCGGGCGCCGGCGTTTGGTCGGCGGCCGGCGTTTGATCGGCTGGCGCAGCCGCAGCGGCGGCTTGCCAAGTCTGATCGTTCGGGTGGCTCATCGAATTCAGGATGTCATCGTAGTTCGCTTGCGAGCCGGAGCAGAATGCGCGGAGTTCGGCGCCCGGACGCACCTGGATGATTCCGTGAATCGTGCGCGAGCCTGAGGTGAGCTGCGCCCGCTGCACCGGCCAGAAGCCGCTCGTATCAACGGATTGCGACGCCACGGTCGGCGCGCCGTCGCTCACGAAATCGCCAATGCCTTGCACGGCGGCGGTCCAGGCAGATGCAGGCAGCGGCGCGGTGGTGTGGCGTGCGGCGTTGACCGACGCGTTGGCCGAAGCCGCGTTGGGGATGCCGAAGAAGTAGCAATCGCTGCTCGGCGTGAAGGCCAGGACAGCGGTGCCGCCCGTCATCTGTTGCGGACGCACGGTCCAGCCGCGGGGCGCGTTCAAATTGAGGTTGCCGTTGGGATCGGTCCACGGCTCGGCGGCGGCCATGCCCGCCATTGTCAGTCCCACGCCGAAGACGGCAGCCAGCGCTAATGCGCGCATCACGGATCCTCCCGAAAAATCGTCGCCTCTTGCCAACATTTTAGAAGCCCCGCCCATCGCCGTCAAAAGCCGCCGCAGTGGAACAGGGCGTGGAACAGCTTAAGGTGAGCCCAAAAGCAGAGGGGCGTCCATGAGCCTTGCCGGAAAAACCCTGTTCATTACCGGCGCGAGCCGGGGAATCGGCCTCGCCATCGGCCTCCGGGCCGCCCGCGACGGCGCCAACATTGTGATCGCGGCGAAGACCGCCGAACCGCACAAGAAGCTGCCCGGAACGATCTATTCGGCTGCCGAAGAGGTGGAAAAGGCCGGCGGTAAGGCGCTGCCGGTGGTTGTGGACGTGCGCGAGCCGGAGAGCGTGAAGGCGGCTGTGGACGCCGCCGTGGAGCGCTTCGGCGGCATCGATATCTGCGTGAACAATGCGAGCGCGATCCAGCTCACCGGCACGCTCGCCACCGATTATCGCCGCTACGATCTGATGAACCAGGTGAATGCGCGCGGCACATTCGTGACGACGCGCACGTGTTTGCCGCACCTGCTGAAGGCGTCAAATCCGCACGTGCTGATGCTGTCGCCGCCCTTGGACATGAGCCCGCGCTGGTTCGCGGGGCATGTGGCGTACACGATGGCCAAGTACGGCATGAGCATGTGCGTGCTCGGCATGGCGGAGGAATTCCGCGACCAAGGCGTGGCGTTCAACGCGCTCTGGCCGCGCACGGGCATCGCCACGGCGGCGATAGAGTTCGCGCTGGCGGGCGAGGAAGGCATGCGCCACTGCCGCACGCCCGACATTATCTCCGACGCGGCCTATGCGATCTTCAACAAGCCGTCGCGCGAATGCACCGGCAACTTCTTCATCGACGACGTGCTGCTTTATGCTGAAGGCGAGCGTGACTTCGACAAATACCGCGTCGATCCGACGAAGCCGCTGATGCCGGATTTCTTCGTGCCGGAGAACACGCCTGTGCCGCCGGGCGTCAGTATGGGGCCAAAGACCTAGCGCTCGCCGCGCAACTGCGCGCTGATTTCGGCGGCGGGGCCGTCGCGGCCGGCTAGCCAGATGCCGAAGAAGGTGCGGCGAAAGCCCGGCCAGCGCACGTCGCAGCGGAACGCGCCATTGTGATAGAAACGGGCGGTGTCCGGGCCTGTGCTGACGCCGGTGAAGCGGTCGCCGCGTGCAACGTCGGTGAAACAGCGCGCCAGTTCTGCGCGTAGTGGCGCGAGCGCTTGCGCGCTGCCGCCGCCGCGTCCGCTCATTTCGCGGATCGAGCGGTTGATAAGCGTCGAGGCACGCGCGTTGCGGTGATAAGTGAGCGTGAGCGCGAACGGCTCGTTCCAGGAAAAGTCGCCGCCGTTCGCCCATGTTTCGGCGCTGAAGAGCGGAATGGAAAGCGCGCGATATTGCGCGTGGCCGACCTGCTGCGAATTGGGCAGCGCCTCGGTGACTTCGGGCGGACGCGCGAAGGCGGGTGAGGCGAACAGCGCCAGGACAAGGAGGATGACGGGCAAGCGCATGATCTGATCCTGATTGCAAACGCTTGATACGGATACTGGGCGCCATCGGATGCCCCGGACCGGCGGGGCGCCGGCGGTCCGAGAGCCTATCCGCCTCGCGCTGCGGCGACTTCCTGCGGCGTTAGCGAGATGGTCGACATGTCGATCTTGGCCGAGCCCTCCACGATCTCGCGCGAATGGGCGACATAGACGAGCGAGCTGTTTTCCAAGTCGACGATGCGCCGGACCGCGACGTTCTTGAAGAACAGGCTTTGACGCTGGTTGAAAATCTCCTGGCCCGCTTGCGTCGTGCGCACGCCGACGAGATCGATCGGGCCGATGCGCTGGCACGCGACGGAGGAATTGGACGGGTTCTCGAACCAATTGCCTTGGCGCAAGCGATCCAACACGCTGCGGTCAAAGTATGTGACGTGGCAAACGACGCCGGGAATATCCGGATCGCGGACGGCTTCGACCATGATCTCGTTGCCCAGCAGGTCGTTGGAGAATTCGCCGACCTGTCCCTGGCGATCGCCGCAGGCCGCGAGCAGCATGACAGCGGCGATCGCGACAAGGTTTGCCGTCTTCATGCTGGCCTCCTGGAACTTGCGGGAGCAGAAGCGTCGGCGCGTCTAACGGTTCCCTTGCTCGCCCCGGTCGAGCGTCGACATGTAGGCCCAGAGATCCTCGACATGATCCGCATCGACGATGAGGTGGGGGATTTGCTCGTGCTCGCTGCGAAGCCAGACATTTAGGGCAAGGCCGCTCATGCCGGGCGTCTCGACGATGGTTGCGAAAGCGGGCGCGTCTGGATGCGGCGAGGTGCGTGCTTCCGGCAGAACAGCGTGACAGTCGGCGCAGGCGTCCTGTGCGTAGGCAAGACCCGCGGCAGCCGAGCCGGCATCGCCAATGAGCGGCGGTCCCGAAGGCGCGGGCTGCGGCGCCGCGCAGGCGGCGGCGCCGAAAAGCAGGCA
>JAEWNX010000040.1 GCA_023461135.1 Pseudomonadota bacterium | reverse complement strand
CACCCCGGCCCAGCGCGAAGCGCTAGCGCCCGCGAGCTATCCGGGCCAACCGCCGCTCAACATCTTCCGCACGCTCGCGCACTCGCCGGCCGCGCTCACCGCATTCCTGGCGTGGGGCACGCACATTCTGCGCAACAATTCGCTCGACCCGCGCCAGCGCGAGATCGTCATTCTGCGCATCGGCTATCTCTGCCGCTCCGGCTATGAGTGGACGCAGCACGTGCGCATCAGCCTGCGCGGCGGCATGAGTCAAAGCGAGATCGACAACATCAAGCTCGGCGCCGCCGCGCCCGGCTGGTCGGACGCCGACATCGCACTGCTCAACGCCTGCGACGAGCTCCACGCGCGCCAATTCGTCAGCGACGCTGCCTGGTCCGCGCTCACGCAACATTTCACGCAGGCGCAGTGCATGGACGCCGTCTTCACCGCCGGCCAGTACACGCAAGTCTGCATGATGCTGAACACGTTCGGCGTGCAGCTGGACGAAGGGCAAACGCTCGATCCGGATCTAGATATGCGCGGCTAGCTCGAGAACCCTCTCCCTCATTTGCGGGAGAGGGCAGGGTGAGGGTGCAGCGCCGGCCCGTCAGAACAACGCGCAGCAGAGCGATTGAGTGGTTCAAACTCAGACGCCTGCGCCCCTCCCTCACCCTGCCCTCTCCCCCTCGCGGGAGAGAGGGTGTAGCGGTGCGAGATGCGCCTCGCCCTCATCCTCCTCGCCCTCACCACCGCCGCGCACGCACAGGAAACCCCCACCCGCCTCCAATCCTGCCTAGCCGCCTCCGACTCCCGCTACATCCGCGAAACCGAGCGCAACCTCAGCCGCGTCTTCGACATCGCCAACCGCGCCGACGCCATCCTCTTCTTCGACGAAGCCGACGCCCTCTTCGGCGCGCGCACCGAGCCCAGCGCCGCGCACGACCGCTACGCCAACCAGGAAGTCTCCTACCTCATCGCGCGCACCGAAGAGCACGAAGGCGTCCAGCTTCTCGCCAGCAACAACCGCCGCACGCTCACCGCCGGCTTCAACCGACGCGCGCGCAACGCCGGCATCGTCGTCATCGAAACCGAAACCGGCCTGCGCGTCCTCGAACTCACCCGCACCGACCGCCGCCGCGCGCTCGAGTACGCAAACGCCACCCTGCGCGAATGCCCGCCCTAACGCAGCCCGTTATTTCTGCGCCGCCAGCGAATCCAGATGCTGGCGAATATGCGCCGCTTCCGCCGGCGTATTCGCCAGCGCAATCGCCCGATTGAACGCCTCGCGCGCCTCACGCACGCGTCCGAGCTCTTTCAGGTACGAGCCGCGCACGCCGTGAAAGTAGAAGTATCCATCGAGCCGATCCGCCAACGGCGCGATCAGGTCCAACGCTGCTTCCGGCCCCTGCGTCTTCGACACAGCTACGGAGCGATTCAGAGTCACGACAGGCGAAGGCGTATGCACTTCGAGCGCCTGATACAGCGCCTCGATCTGCGCCCAATCGGTATCCTCAGCCTTCAGCGCTTGCGAATGCAGCCCAGCGATCGCCGCCTGAATCTGATACGGCCCCGGCTGACGCGAACGCATCGCCTTATCGATCAGCGCCAGCCCCTCCTGGATCATCGGCCGCTTCCACTTGGTGCGGTCCTGATCGTCGAGCAGAACGCCATTGCCTTCCGCGTCGTATCGCGCCGCCAAACGGGAATGCTGCAACAGCATCAGCGCCAGCAATCCCATGATCTCCGGCTCCGCCGGAAACATGCGCAACAGCAAACGCGCCAGCCGAATGGCCTCGTCGCACAGCGCCACACGTTCCTCGTCCTGCGGCCCGGCGGAATAGCCCTCGTTGAACACGAGATAGATCATCGCCGCCACAGCCGCGACGCGCTCCGATCGTTCAACAGCACCGGGCGTCTCGAACGGCACGCCGGCGTCAGCCACCTTCACCTTGGCGCGCGTGATCCGCTGCTCCATCGCGCTCTCGCCAACCAGGAACGCGCGCGCGATCTGCTTGACGCTGAGCCCCGAAACGATGCGCAACGCCAACGCCACCTGCTGCGTCGCCGGCAGATCCGGGTGGCAGCAGATGAACAAAAGCCGCAGCACGTCATCGCGATAATCCGAAGCATCGAGCCGCTCGGCCTGATCCGCCTCGGCATCGCTCAAGTCCGAGAGCGCATCCTCATCGGGCAGCTCCGTCTGCTTGGCGCGGCGCCGCACGTTGTCGATCGCCGCGTTGCGTCCGACCATGATCAGCCACGCCGCAGGATCACGCGGCGGGCCATTCGCGGGCCAGCTCTTCAGCGCGCGCAGGCACGCGTCCTGGAACGCCTCTTCGGCCAGATCGAGGTCGCGGAAATAGCGCAACAGCGCCGCCACCGCCTGCGGCCGCGCGGCGGTGATCGCCCCGTCGATCCAGCCGAGGTCCGACACTTACGCGACCTCGCCGCCCTTATTGTAGATCATGATCGGCCGCAGCTCGTACGCGCCGCCTGGATTGGCGTTGGTCAACTCGCGCGCGAACGCGAGCCCCTCCTCGAGGTTGTCCACATCGATGATGTAGAAGCCGAGCAATTGCTCTTTCGTCTCCGCATAGGGCCCATCGATCACCAACCCGTCCTTTTTCCGCAGCGTCGTCGCCGCCGACGTGGGCAACAGGCGCAAGGACGGCTTCAGCTTGCCGGCCCGTTCCCACTTCTCGTGCACCACATTGAGCCGCGCCATGACCGCGTCGTCCTCCTCTTTTGTCCAGGAGAAGACGGCGGCTTCGTCATTGTAGCAAAGGAGGGCGTACATCATGTGAAATGGCCTCATGGCTCCCTAAGGACGAAGCCATAATGCCCCGCCCGACAGGACGTCGAGAATTTCTTCAGATGGCGTCCCGGTGGCGACAGGTCCACGCCGTCCTATGTTAAGCGCTGGGGCGCAGCAATCTGGCGAGGTCGACCGTTTCCATGAAACTCGCGATGATCGGGTTGGGCCGCATGGGCGGCAGCATGGTCCGGCGCCTCATGCGCGGCGGGCACGCGTGCGTCGTGTTCGACCGTGATCGTGAGCGCGTGCGCGAACTCGCCGACGAAGGCGCGATCGGCGCGGCCAGCCTGGCCGAGATCATCGCCAAGCTAGAGCCGCCACGCATCGTCTGGATCATGTTGCCCGCGGGCGAGCCGACAGCGGCGGCTGTCAACGAACTCGCCGCACTCGCCTCGCCCGGGGACATCGTGATCGACGGCGGCAATTCATTCTGGAAGGACGATCTCGTACGCGCGCGAACGCTCGCCGAGAAGAACATCCACTATCTCGATGTCGGCGTCAGCGGCGGCGTCTGGGGGCTCGATCGCGGGTACTGCCTCATGATCGGCGGACCGCGCGACATCGCCGAGAAACTCGATCCGATCTTCGCGACATTGGCGCCGGGCGAAGGCGCCGCGGAGCGCACGCCAGGACGTGAAGGGCTGCTCTCACCCAGCGAACGCGGCTACGTGCACGTGGGATCGAACGGCGCGGGTCACTTCGTCAAGATGGTGCACAACGGCATCGAATACGGCCTGATGCAGGCCTACGCCGAAGGCTTCGACATACTAAGGAACGCCGCGAGCGCAGCGAAGCCGCCGGAGGAGCGCCTGGCCCTCGATATATCGGAGATCGCCGAAGTGTGGCGGCGGGGCAGCGTTGTGTCCTCCTGGCTGCTCGATGTTATCGCCTTGGCGCTCGCAAAGGACGGCGATCTTCAAAGCTATTCCGGTTATGTCGCGGACTCTGGCGAAGGCCGCTGGACGATCGCCGCAGCGATGGAGGAGGAGACGCCCGCGCACGTCCTCGCCGCCGCGCTGTTCGCGCGCTTCCGATCGCGCCAAGACAACAGCTTCGCGGAAAAGTTGCTCTCGGCCATGCGCGAAGGTTTCGGCGGCCATAAGGAAACGAAGGGCTGATGACGGCGCAAATGCCCGCCGTGATCGTGGTCATGGGCGTCTCCGGCGCCGGCAAGACGACGATCGGCGAGCTGCTGGCGAAGCGGCTCGGCTGGCGCTTCGCCGACAGCGATGAGTTTCACCCTCCCGCCAATGTGGAGAAGATGCGGTCCGGCGTTCCGCTCACGGATGAAGACCGCCAACCGTGGCTCCAGGCCATCGCGCGGTGGATTGATGAGACGCGGCGCGAGAACGGACGCGCGGTCACCGCCTGCTCCGTGCTCAAGCGCAACTATCGCACAATCGTCATCGGCGACCGGCCCGACGTCCGTCTCGTCTTTCTTGAAGGATCGCGCGACATGATCGCGCGCGGTGTGGCGGCGCGCCGCGGCCATTATATGCCGGTGAGCCTGCTCGACAGCCAATTTGAAACGCTGGAAACGCC
>JAEWNX010000039.1 GCA_023461135.1 Pseudomonadota bacterium | reverse complement strand
GTGCCTTCGCCGACGTCGGGGAGTTTGAAAACGAATTGGGCCATTGCTGGCTCAGGCCTCCATCACGCGGCGCATCGCTTTGATGATGCGCGGCGGGGTCGGGAAATACTCCCATTCCTGGGAGTGAGGATATGGCGTGTCGTAGCCGGTGACGCGTTCGATCGGCGCTTCGAGCTTGTAGAAGCAATGCTCCTGCACGAGCGCGCTCAGTTCGCCGCCGAAGCCGGACGTGCGCGTGGCTTCGTGCACGATGACGCAGCGGCCGGTTTTCTCGACGCTGGCGACGATGGTTTCGATGTCGATGGGCACGAGCGTGCGCAGATCGATGACTTCGGCGTCGATGCCGCTTTCGTTGCCGGCGGCGATGGCGACATGCACCATGGTGCCGTAGGCGATGATCGTGCAGTCATTGCCTTCGCGCGCGACGGCGGCCTTGCCGATGGGGATGCTATAATAGCCCTCCGGCACTTCGCTGGCCGGATGCTTCGACCACGGCTGCACCTGGCGATCGTGGAAGCCGTCGAACGGGCCATTATAGATGCGCTTGGGCTCCATGAAGATGACCGGATCGTCGTCTTCGATGGCGGAGATGAGCAGCCCCTTCGCGTCGTACGGCGTGGACGGGATGACTGTCTTCAAGCCCGCGACGTGCGTGAAGAGCGCTTCGGGCGATTGGCTGTGCGTCTGGCCGCCGCGAATGCCGCCGCCATAGGGCATGCGCACCGTCATCGGCACGGTGAAGTCGCCGGCCGAGCGATAGCGAATGCGCGAGGCTTCGTTCACGAGCTGGTCGTAGCCGGGGTACATGTAGTCGGCGAACTGGATCTCGATCACGGGACGCAGGCCGTACACCGCCATGCCGATGGCGGTGGCGGTGATGCCGTTTTCGCTGATGGGCGCGTCGAAGCAGCGCTTGGCGCCGTACTTCTGTTGCAGGTGTTCGGTGACTTTGAACACGCCGCCGAAATAGCCGACGTCCTCGCCGAACGTGAGCACGTTCGGGTCTTTCGCCATCATGGTGTCCAGCGCCGAGTTGAGCGCTTGGATCATGGTCATGCTTGCCATGGTCTAGCTTCCCATCTCGTCGCGTTGCTGGCGCAAGTGCCAGGGTACGTCTTTGTAGACGTCCTCGAACATCTCGGCGCGAGTTTGCGCAGCTTCGGTGGAGAGGATGCCCACCTTCTCCGCTTCACGGCCGGTGGCGCGCACGGTTTCGACGGCTTCTTCTTGCGCTTGCTTGTGCTGCTCTTCGCTCCACTCGCCGATGGAGATGAGGTGCGTCTTGAGGCGCTCGATCGGATCGCCGAGCGGCCAGCAGGCCTTTTCGTCGGCGGGGCGGTAGCGCGTCGGATCGTCCGAGGTGGAGTGCGGACCGCCGCGATAGGTGAAGTGTTCGATGATCGTGGGGCCGAGATTGGCGCGGGCGCGTTCGGCGGCCCATTGCGTGACGGCGTAGACGGCGAGGAAGTCGTTTCCATCGACGCGCAGCGGCGGCACGCCATAGCCGACACCGCGTGCGGCGAACGTGGTTTGCTCGCCGCCGGCAATGCCTTGGAATGAGCTGATGGCCCACTGGTTGTTGACGACGTTGATGATGACCGGCGCTTTGTAGACGGCGGCGAACGTCATGGCGGCGTGGAAGTCTCCTTCCGCGGTCGAACCTTCGCCAAGCCAGGTCGCGGCGATGCGCATGTCGCCGGAATACGCCGACGCCATCGCCCAGCCGACGGCTTGCGGAACTTGCGTGGCGAGGTTGCCGGAGATGGTGAAGAAGCCCTCCTTCTTCGAGGAATACATGATCGGAAGCTGGCGGCCCTTCAGCGGGTCCTGCGCGTTCGAATAGATCTGGTGCATCATGTCGATCAGCGGGTACTCGCGCGCGATCAACAGGCCTTGCTGGCGGTAGGACGGAAAGCACATGTCGTCGGGCTGCAGCGCCATCGCCTGCGCGATGGCGATCGCCTCTTCGCCCAGACACTGCATGTAGAAGCTGGTTTTGCCCTGGCGTTGGGCGCGGTGCATGCGCTCGTCGAACGCGCGCGTCAGCAGCATGTATTTAAGGCCGCGGCGCAATTGCTCGGGCGCGATGTGCGGCGTCCAGGGGCCGAGCGCGTTGCCCTCCATGTCGAGGACGCGGATAAGGCCGTAGGCATAGTCGCGCAGCACATGTGCGGGTTCGTCGATATCCGGCTTCGGCGTGTCGCCGGGCTCGGGAAAGCTCCAGCCGCTGAAATCGGGCTTGTCGCCCGGCCGGGCGCGCGGCGCGGGAATGTGCAGACTGAGCGCGTTCGGCTTGCGGCTGCTCATATCGTCCATCAGGCCATCCTCGCCGCTTCCAGCTTCGCGCGGACGAGACGGTCGGCGGCGACGTGCGGCGGTACGTTCTCCGCTTTGGCGGTTTCCAGCACTTTCAGCAAGCGGGCAGCGATGGCGCGGATGCGGGCGTCGACCACATCGGCGGATTCGCCGAGGTACTCGGCCGAGACGTTGATGATGCCGCCGGCGTTGACGACATAGTCCGGCGCATACGTGATCCCGCGGGCCACGAGGCGTTCGCCGTCGGCTTCGGTGGCGAGCTGATTGTTGGCGGCGCCGCAAACGATGGGCGCGCCGAGTTCGGGGATGGTGCGCTCGTTGAGACCTGCGCCGAGGGCGCAGGGCGAGAAGAGGTCAGCCTCCAGCTTGTGGATGTCCTCGACCGGCGCGATCGACGCGCCGAGCGCGCGGGCGCGCTCGAGATTGTCGGTGTTCACGTCGGAGACGATGAGGTTCGCCTTCTCGGCGGCGAGCATGGTGCAGAGGTGATAGCCGACATGGCCGACGCCCTGCACCGCGATGCGCTTGCCGGTGACGTCGCCAAGCAGCGCCTTGATGCAGCGATAGACGCCCGTCGCGGTCACAGGCGAGGGATCGCCGCCCGCCTGCCCTGTCTCCTTCGGCATGCCGGCGACGTAAGAGGTCGTGCGCGCGACGATGCGCATGTCATCGACGCTGGCGCCGACATCTTCGGCGGTGATGTAGCGCCCGCCCAAGCTTTCGACGATTTCGCCGAACTTCTTCAGGCATGCGGCGCGGTCAGCGCCCATCTTGTAGATGACGGTCTTGCCGCCGCCGAGCGGCAGGTCGGCCATCGCGTTCTTGTAGGTCATGCCGCGCGAGAGCCGGAGCACGTCGGTGAGCGCGTCTTCTTCGCGCTCGTAGTTCCAGATGCGGCAGCCGCCCGCCGCGGGCCCCATCGCCGTGTTGTGGACGGCGATCACGCCGGCAAGGCCTAGCGCCTCGTCGCCGAAGAAGACGACCTCCTCGTGGCCGTCGAAAGCGGGATTGGTCTTGGGGTCGAGTTTCTGGGGGTCCAGCATCAGATCGTCTCGTTCAGCAAGAGGGCGCGCGCATAGCGGGCGGGAGGCGAGCCGAAGGCCAGCACGCCGTCGTGATAGGTCTTGAGGTTGAACGCGGCGCCTTGCGCGGCTTGCGCTGCGGCGCGCGATTCCAGGTGCTCCTGGTAGCCCACGAAATAGGTAGAGAGCTGCGTGAAGGAAAGCTGCGCACGCCGCCACTTGCCGGCCGCTTCCCGCTCTTCCTGGAAGGCGACCTGCGTCAACAGACGCATCGTTTCTTCCTGGCTGATGCCGTCGACGTGGATGGCCTGGTCGATGATGGCGTTCATGATGGAGCGGAGCTGCATCTTGAGCTGGGAGAGCTTGTAGAGCGGATCGCCTTGGCGGAAGCCTTCGGCCACCATCATCTCTTCGGCGTAGACAGCCCAGCCTTCAACGAACGTGCCGGAGCTCAGCACAGCGCGGAGCACCGAGTTGTAGTGGTTCGAGTGCCAGATCTGCACGTAATGGCCCGGCATCGCTTCGTGCACGCCCACGTCGACGATGTTGAAGCTGTTGTACTCGCGCAGGAACGAGGTCGCCTGCTCTTCGGACCAATCGGCCGGAATGGGCGAAATGGCGTAGAAGGTCTCGAGGTTGTTTTCGAGCGGGCCGGGTGAGTCACAATAGGCGACCGCAACGCCCTGCTGGAATTCCGGCATCGTGATCACGCGCACCGGCTCGCTGGGCAACGAGATGATGTCGCGCTGGCGCAGGAAGGCTTCGGCTTCCGCGACGCCGGCAGTCGCATCTTCCACGACGCGGTCGCGCGCGGGGCGCTGCGCGGCCGCGAGGTCGAGCGCGGCGCGGATAGCGCCTTGCTGTTGTTCCGGTGTTGGGTTGTCCGGCGTTGCAGGCGCGCCGGGCCGGCCGGCGAGTGCTTGCCTGGAAACGCGGTACATTTCCTCGCGGCAGCGCGTCAGCGCAGCGTCGGCGCGTTCGCGGATTTGCGCGCGCGTGAGGCTGGACTGCAGTGCGTAGCCGAGTTGGGTGTCGAAGATTTCCGCGCCGACGCGAAAATTGCCCTGCGCCGCGGGGACGAGCGTGCCGGTGATCCAGGCTTGATGCTCGTCGACCGCGGTGTTGAACGTGGCGATGGCGCGTTCGAGGCGGGCGCGCTTAGACGCAGAGAGCTGATCCTTGTGCGGCTCGATCATGCCGCTGACGATGCTCTTCAGGCCGGGGTTCTGCGCGGCATAGGTTTCGGCGTGCGGCGGCGGCACGCGAGCGGGCTGCAGTTCGGCGCGCACCTGGGCGAGCAGAGCGGGCATGCGCTCCATGCGCCGCGTGGCGGCTTCGAGACGTTGCGGCAGCGGCGCGAACTCGCGCGCCATCAAGCTATAGAGCGAATTACCGGCGACGCCTTGATAGACGAGCGGATTCCACGCCCAGTTCTGCAGCGTCTCGATCTGCCAGATCGTGCCGCGCAGCGAGTTCTCCAGCAGCGCGGCGTCGACCTGGTTCGCGCGCGACAACTGCGTGCGGTCGATGCGGCTGAGCGCGTCGAGCGTCTGTTGCGTGAAGCGCAGCGTGGCGTCGCGGCCGCGCGCGCTGACGTCATCGAGGCGCGTGTCGAAGCGGTGATCTCCGGCGCCGGTCGCGTTCGATGGCGACAAGCGCAAGGATTGATCGAGCCAGCGCTGGCTGAGGCGTTGGAAAGCGCGGTCGGCGGCGCTTTGGGTTTGCGCGGCGGCAGGTCCGGCGATCAGCGGGACGAGCACGGTGGATCCGAGCGCGGCGACGACTCGGCGGCGTGAGGGTTTCATCAGGACGCTTCGCTCCGGCCGGGCGCGCACGTCGGCGT
>JAEWNX010000038.1 GCA_023461135.1 Pseudomonadota bacterium | reverse complement strand
CATGAACACGACCGCATCCACCGAGACCACCGCGTTGTCCTTGGTGAACACGTCTTGGCGCGGCACGTCGAGCACCGTTTCCATCATAGACAGGCGCCGGCCGATGCGGTCGACGAAGGGAATGAGGAACGTGATGCCGGGGCGAAGGGTGCGGGTGTAGCGGCCGAAGCGCTCGACCGTGTATTGCCGCCCTTGCGGGACGATCTTGATGGCAGCGAAAGCGAGAACGAGCGCCATCACCGCGAAAATAACAACAACCGGCGTCATGCCTTAACCCCCGCCGCTTCTGCGGCTGCGATGTGTTGCGCTCAGCTTAACTGGCCGAGCAGATGCTCCGCGCTGGAAACCTTGTATTCACCAGCTTCCTCGACGTTCAGCTCTCGTACCACTCCATCCTTGACAAG
Source organism: Pseudomonadota bacterium (assembly GCA_023461135.1). Lineage (GTDB taxonomy): Bacteria > Pseudomonadota > Alphaproteobacteria > Caulobacterales > Aquidulcibacteraceae > Vitreimonas. Next base: position 3,899 of record JAEWNX010000038.1, on the reverse strand, counting down.
CATTGAATAGCGCTTCGAGCGCGGGCCCATGCCGAACTTGGAGAAGTCGGCGTCGAGACCCACAGCGCGCGCGAACTCGCCGGAGCCGTCCGCGAGCATCGTGATGTCGCCGGCGACATCCTGATCCTTGGCCCATGCGCCCATCACGAAGTGATCGTTGACGGCGGTGCAGGCGATCAAGTCAACGCCTTTCGCCTTCAAGTCGCCCGCCGCGTCGCGGAAGCTGGGCAGATGGCGCGCCGAGCAGGTTGGCGTGAACGCGCCGGGCACGGCGAACAACGCCACGGTTTTGCCGCCGAAAATCTCGGCGGTGCGCATCTGTTTCATGCCCTCGCTCGTCGGCACGTTGAACTGCACGTCCGGAAGCTTGTCGCCAACGTTGATCATTTCGTCCGTCTCCATCGCTCTCGCCTTATTTAGGGCGTCGCAGCGCCTGATGCGAGCACCCCCTTGCGCCGAAGCGTCCGGCGCGGGAGCATGGAGCCATGGCGGACACCCTCGCAGGCAGGCTCCTGGTGGCGATGCCAGGGATCGGCGATCCCCGGTTCGACCGCACCGTGATCATCATGTGCGCGCACGATTCCGAGCACGCGATGGGCATCGTGCTGAACAAACCGCGCGATGAGATCACGCTGAGCGATGTGCTCGGTCACCTCGGCCTCGAGCCCGAACCGCCGATCGGCGATCGCGTCGTGCTCGACGGCGGGCCGGTGCGTCCCGATCGCGGCTACGTGCTGCACTCCGAAGACTTCGCCGCGGGCGAGGTGACGCAGATCGTCGGGCCGGGCCTTCGGCTCACGGCGACGCGCGATGTGCTCGAAGCGGTGGCCAAGGAAAACGCGCCCGCGCGCTTCGTGCTGGCGCTTGGCTGCGCGGGCTGGGGCGCGGGCCAACTCGAAGACGAACTGAAGCACAATGCCTGGCTCGTGGTGGACCCGGACGATGCGATCATTTTCGACAACGAGCACGCGGACAAGTGGACGCGCGCGATCAAGACGCTGGGCTTAGATCCCTCGCAGCTCACCGGCGATGTCGGGAGCGCCTAGATTCCGCTGGTGATGCCGAACAGCAGATGATCGCGCCACGCGCCGTTGATCTTCAGGTACGCCCGCGCGGCGCCTTCTTGTGCGAAGCCGGCTTTCTCCAGCACGCGGCGCGAGGCGATATTGTCGGGCTGGCACGCCGCCTCGACGCGGTGCAGATCGAGATCCTCGAACGCATGGCGCACGACAGCGCGGACGGCGGCGGTGGTGTAGCCGTTGCGCGCGAACGCCTCGCCCGCCCAATAACCCAGCGAGGCCATCTGAGCGACGCCGCGGCGGATGTTGGAGAGCGTAACGCCGCCGACCAACACATCGTCTTCCTCGCGGAAGATGAACAGCGCGTACGCCTTGTCGTCGCGCGCATCTTCGGCGTAGCGGCGCAGCTTGTAGCGATACGAGCCGCGTGAGGTTTCGTCCTGCGCCCAGGTCGGTTCCCACGGCGTGAGGTAAGCGCGGCTGGCGTCGCGCAGGTCGGCCCAGTCCTGGTAGTCGCGCAACTCGGGCTGGCGCAGATATACGCCCTCGCCGTCGATCCGGCGCGCGCCCTCGCCATCTTTCCGCATCAGCGCCATGCTCAGGATTGTGCCTCAAACGCCGCCAGCGCGCCATGCCCCGCGACGGGTCCGATCGTGGCGATACAGTCCGGCCCCTCCAGCGCCCGGTGCGCCAACGCCTGGATTTCCTCGGCGGTGACAGCCTCCACCTTTGCGCGGATTTCATCGAACGAGATCAGCCGGTCACGCAGGAAGATCTGGGACACGCGCGCCTCGGCCCGCGCGCTCGGCATTTCCAGGCCCATCAGCATTTGCGCCCGCGCAACGGTCTTGGCGCGCTGCAGCTCGTTCGTGGTCGGACCTTTATCGGCCAGGACGCCTAGTTGTTCTCTCACCAACGCGGCCACTTCGCGCGCGTTCTTCGGGGCGCAGCCGGCATAGACGCTGAGCCGGCCGTCGTCCTCCAGCGCATCGACATGGGCGTCGATCGCATAAACGAGCCCTCGCGTTTCGCGCACTTCTTGGAAGAGGCGCGAGGACATGCCGCCGCCAAATATCTCCGCGAGCAGGCGCGCGGCGAACAGCGCGTCACTCGGCGCCGGCGGCGATGGCCAGGACATCACGAGGTGAGACTGTTCCAGCTTGCGCGTTTCGCTGACGCGGCCGGGATGCGCACGGGCGGGCGCGCAGGCCTGCGCCGGCTTTGACGTGAGTGCGCCGAAGCGCTTCTCAATAGCGTCCATCAACGCGCCGCGGTCGAACGCGCCTGCGATGCTGACGACCAGACGGTCCGGCGTCATGTGCGCTTCGTTGAACGCGCGCAGCGTTGCGACATCGACGTTCGCCAGCGTCTTATCCTCGCCGAGGATGGGCCGGCCGAGCGGTTGATCGGGATAGAGCGCTGCTTGATGCAGCTCGAATAGGCGGTCGTCCGCGGCGTCGAACGCTTCGCCTCGCTCTTGCGCGACAACGCCCTTCTCCTTCTCCAGATCATCGGGGGCCCAGTGCGGGGCGAACAGGATGTCGGCGATCAGATCCAGCGCGAACGGCGCTTGCTCGCCGACGATGCGGGCGTAGTACGCGGTGCGCTCGTAGCCGGTGCCGGCGTTCATCACACCGCCGATGTCCTCGATCGCTTCGGCGAACTGGCGCGCGTCGCGGGCGCCGGCGCCTTTGAAGGCCATGTGCTCGAAAAGGTGCGCCACGCCGTTCAGCTCGGCCGGCTCCCAGCGTGCGCCCACTCGCTGCCACACCCCGAGCGCGGCCGTGGCGAGGCCGGGCATGGGGTCGAGCGCGACGCGCACGCCGTTCGGAAGACGCAGCAGTTCCAGGTCAGCCATCAGGCTTCAGTCGGCGGCGGTGCGCGAAAACGCAAGCGCCCGACGCTCGCATGGTAGGCGAAGTAGATGACGATCAGCACGAGAGCCAGACCGTACCATGTCAGCGCGTAGCCGAGGTGCCGCGCCGGCGGCAACACGTCGGCGCCCGGCGCGAGCGCGAACGGATTGGGCGTCGCCCGCCCGTCCGCGCCCACATAGGCGGCGGCGATGTAATAGTCGGCGACGTTCTCGAGGCCAGCGTTGCGCCCCATGGCTTCGAGGTCGACCGAGAACCAAAGACGCTGCAGCGGGCGAGGCGCGAGCGTGAGCGGCGCGGGCGGTTCGGGACGGATCGAAGCGCCGGTGATCGGCGCGCCGATGCGCAGCGCCGCGGGGAAACGCACTTCGCCGGGATCGGGCGGAGAGACTTCGGGGACAAAGTCGGCGTCGATGAACACCGTGGTGTCGCCGTATTGAACCGGCGCAAACACGCGCCAGCCCTGCTCGCGCGTGTCGGGACGGACGCCGTGCACGAACTGGATGCCGCCTTGCACGGGCTCATAGCTGGCGACGGTCATTTCGGCGATCGGCTCTTCCGCGGCGGCGCTTTTCTGTTCGTACTTCTCCCACTGCCAGCGCCCGAGCGAGACCAGCACCGCGAGCGCGACGATCGAGAGGATCGTCATGAGCGGAAGCGGACGAAAGCGGATCACTCGATGTCCTCTAGCGTCGCTTCGCGCGCCTTGTGCTTCCATTGCAGCGCGAACAGCACCGATTTGAATGGGGGCAAGAGCGCCAGGCACAGCGCGACGGCGGCGACCATGGTCAGCGCCAGCGCGAGCCAAGCCGGCAGGTGCAAACCGAATTGCAGGATGAACAGCAGCGGCGCCACGATCGCGCCGACGATCAGGATCACGAACACTGCGGGTCCATCGCCCGCATCGGCCGCGCGGAAGTCCGCGCTGCAGGCGCGGCAATGGTCGCGGAATTTGAGATAGCCCTGAAACACCTCGCCGTGTCCGCATTGCGGGCAGCGGAGCTGG
>JAEWNX010000037.1 GCA_023461135.1 Pseudomonadota bacterium | reverse complement strand
GTGTAATTCTGCGCGTTGAGCGCCGCCACGCCGGCCTGATACGCCGCCGTCGGGTCTTCACGGGAGGAAGCGCTGGGGCCGGTGGAGCTCATTCCGCCGCCGCCGCCGCCGTTTGCCAAAGCCGAAGGCGCGCCGACGCACGCCAGAGCCAACGCGTTGACCGTCAACCTGAGTTTCATGGGCGTCCTCCCCGTGAGGGTGTCCCAGTTTAGCCGAAGCCCGGCGGCCCGGCGCGCACGTTTTTGTGACGGACTGCGCTTGGTCCGCCTTGCCTTCGCCGGGGTGCGGCTGGAACAAGCGGGGGCGGAGGGCCGGGCGATGGATGGATTAAACCTGAGCGTTGAGGGGTGGGTCGCGGTCGGTTCCGCGGCGTTGGCCCTGGTCTCGCTGGTGCTCAATTGGGTCGTGGTCCGTAGGCAGACCCAGCTTCAATTCGAGACGCTGAAAGCGGAGATGGACGCCGAGGTGATCGCCTGGGCGCACGAGGCGATCGATGTCGTCTCGGAAGGCATCGCATTAGCGCGCGGGCGCGGGACGACGTACGGCGCGGATGAATTTGCGCGCCTTGCGCATGAAGCCTCCCAGAAGCTCTCCTCGATCGCCGATCGCGGCCGGCTCTTCTTCCCGAACGAAGCGCCGGATCTCCACGGTCAGGACAAGGAGACCGCGTTCCAAGGCTACCGTCCGCCGATCCTTGATGCAGTTGTCTTCGCTTGTAATCGGCTGGCGCGCATCGAGCCCGGTGCCGGCGGCCCGGACCAGGACGGCGCCGACTTCCTCTCCAAGTGCCGCCGGCTCTTGGTCTCGGAAGCGCAAAACGCCATCGATCCGCGCCGGCGCGGGCAGATGCTGCGCCGCCTTGCTATCGGCCGATTGGACGACAAGACTTCCGCCTACGCGCTCGCCGCCGAACTCGGCGAGGCGCTGGAGGCGCTTTATCCCGGTTATCTTTTGCAGCGGCGGGACGCTGCCTGGATCGCCAACCGCGAAGCCATCGCGCGTCAGCATCAGCGGTAGGACATATGAACATCCGAAGGTTCATTCTCGCATTCATCGGCGCTGTCGCGTTTTCCGCATGCGCGCCGGTGGAAACGCCGGCCGCGGAGGGGCCCGCCATGATCACGCTGACGCGTTCGATGTGCTACGGCTTTTGTCCCGCGTATCGCGTGACGATCAGCGAGAGCGGCGAAGTCACGTATAACGGAGAGCGCTTCGTCAATGTTGTCGGCGAGCGTCGCGCGACCATTCCGCGCGCCGCCGTCGAGCGCCTGCTGAGCCGCTTCGAGGACGTCGGGTTCGATCAACTTCGCGACGAATATCGCGCCCACGTCACCGATCTCCCGACGTACACAATCACGCTGGAGCGGAACGGCCGGCGCAAGACGGTGGTGGATTATGGCGGCGTGAGCGCAGGAATGCCGCGGGCGGTGCGCGAACTGCAGGACGAAATCGACCGCGTCGCCAACACTGGCCAATGGGTGCTGCGCAATGGCCAGCCGGTGCGTGGCGAGCCGGAGCGCTGAGGCGCCTTTCGGGCTGGCGGCGGGCGGCGGCCTTGGCCTAAGAACGCGGATACGGACAGTTGAGGGTGGGGATGATCAGACGACTTGGCGCAGCCGTAACGTGCTGCCTCGTGTTTCTCGTTGCGCCGGCCGCCGCGCAGAACCTTTCGCTGCGCGCCCCGGCGTGGGCCCAAGCGCTCGTCGCCGCCGACGTGACGCCGACCACCGGCGGACGGCCGCTGATCGTCGCGGAAGGCGTGCCGCTTTCCGTGCGTCTCACGATTGCGCCGGCGCGGGGCGGCGTCGCGCGCGTGATCCGCTACGACCTCACCAATAATACGGGTTCGCTTCACGTGCGCCGCTTCACTGGCCATCCCACGACGGGCTGGTGGCTTTGGGGCGGAGACTCGCCGCGCGTGTCCGAGGTGACCGCCGCCCAGCGCACGGAGATCGCCAACCTCGCGCGCGCTGCGTCCGGCGTGGCCGGCCAAACGGGCGGCGCCACTGAGGCCTGCCCGGCCGGCGAGCAAGCCTACATCGAAATCGCCATCGAAGGCCGCGCCACGGCGTTGTCTCGCCCCTGCGTCGCGAACACGGATGCAGTAGGGCGCTTAGCGTTGCGTCTTTCGGACCTCGCAGGCTCCCGCACCGAGGAGGAACTGGCGGGCGCAGCCGTCGCTGAACTGATGGCGGCGGACCGCGCCTTCGCCGCCAAGGCTCAGGCTGACGGCGTCCCAGCCGCGTTCGCCGAATACGCGGCGGCGGATGCGCTCATCGTCACGGGCCGTGAGATCATTTCCGGACGCGAGGGGGTCACGGCGAGCTACGCCGATTGGCCCGCCGGCGCGCGTCTGGAATGGGCGCCGGAAACAGGACGCGTCTCTGCGCGCGGCGACATGGGCTGGACCTGGGGCAATTCCGTCTACACCGCGCCAGACGGCGCGCGGACGAACGGACGCTACGTTTCCGTGTGGACGCGCGATTATCTGGGCAATTGGCGCTACGCCTTCGACGCGCCGATCAGGTGAGACGGGCTACCCGGCAAACCCGCCGTCGGCCAGAAACTGCAATTCCTCGGGCGTCGATCTGCGCCCGAGAACGACGTTGCGATGCGGAAATCTGCCGAAGCGCGCGATGATGTCGCGATGCAGGATCGCGTACTTGGTGAACTCCGCATCGCGCATCGCTTCCACCAGCGTCACTGCGCGCTCCTGCAGCGCCAAGTCCTCGGCGTGCTCGAGCGGCATGTAGAAGAAAACGCGCAGGAAACTGTCTGTCGCCGCATCGAACCGCCGCTCGATCGCGCGTAGCGCGATCCCTTGCGCCAGCGGATCGGTGGCATATGCGTGCGGATTGCGGCGATAGATGTTGCGCGGTAATTGATCGAGCAGCAGTAGAAGCGCGAGCGCGCCTTCGGCATCCAGCTCCCAGTGGGCCAGCTCCTGGCGCGCCGCCGCGTGATGGTCGGCCTCGAACGCGCGGCAGCGCCCGTCAAAGGCCTCATTTTTCACGAACCAGGCTTTCGGCCCCGCATCGCGCCAAAACCGGACGATCTCGCCTGCGCTCGCCATCCTGCCCTCCTAGGTAGCGCGCGCCAGCGCCGCCTTCCGCACAAACATGATGATGAAGAGCGCCGTCGCCAAGATCACCGCCAGCGAAGCAACCTTCAGCAGCGTCGCATCATAGCCCAGCAACATCAGCCCCAGGCCGAGCGGCATCGCGATGTTGGCCGCAATCGCGAGCGCGCACTGCGCGCCGGCCAGACGCGAAGCCGCGAGGGCGGGGTAAGCCCGGTGCATCAGGCCGAACGCTGCCAGCGTGACCCAGCCGAGCACATTCAAATGCGCGTGCGCCGGCGACAGCAGAAAGTTCTGGGCCATGCCCATGTAAATGCCGACGCCCTCGCCAATCAAAAGGCAGAGCAGGGCGGTGCTGAGAAAGACAAGATCGTAGCGCATGAGGACCCCCGTTATGGCGCGCAGCCTGCGCATCCTTTAGAGGTCAGGCGTGTGAGACGCCAGAGCAGGCGTCACGAGGTTTAGATGCAGGTTCTTTACGAGCGCGACGCCGACTTGGGTTTGATCCGCGCCAAGCGCGTTGCGGTCATAGGCTATGGCGCACAGGGCCATGCCCATGCGCTCAATCTGCGCGACGCCGGAATCTCTGTTCGCGTGGCGTTGCACAAGAACGCGCGCCGCCTGGCCGACGCCCAACGCGACGGGTTTGCGCCAATCAGCGTCGCCGAAGCAGCCGCAAGCAGCGACATCCTCGTCATGTGCGCGCCCGATGAGGTGATGCCCGATCTCTACGCCGCCGAGATCGCTCCGCACCTGCGGGCTGGCCAGACGCTGATGTTCGTGCACGGCTTTGCCTACCACTACGGCTTCATCAAACCGCCTGCGAACGTGAACGTCGCCATGGTCGCGCCGAAAGGACCGGGCACGGCGCTGCGCGCAGCTTACGTCAAAGGCGGCGGCCTGCCGGCCATCGTCGCGGTCGCGCAGGACGCCGGCGGGGCCGAAGCGCTGGCCTATTCCTATGGCGCCGCCATCGGCTGCGGCCGCGCCGGCATGATCGCCTCGACCTTCAAGATTGAAACCGAGGGCGATCTCTACGGCGAGCAGGCCGTGCTCGTTGGCGGCCTGGCGCAGCTCATTCGCGCGGCGTGGGAAGTGCAGGTCGAAAGCGGCACGCCGTCGGAACTGGCCTATTTCGACTGCCTGCACGAAGTGAAGTTGCTCTCTGACCTCATCCACGAGCGTGGCATCGCCGGCATGCACCTCGCCATTTCCAACACCGCCGAATGGGGCGAATACGTGAGCGGGCCTCGCATTATCGACACGCACGTGAAGGATGCGCTGCGCGCCGTGATGGCGGACGTGCAATCCGGCAAGTTCGCTCGGGATTGGATGGCCGAACACCGCGCTGGTGCCCCGAACCTGCTGCGCTTACGGGAAGAAGCGGCGAAGCACCCGATCGAAGAAGCTGGTCGTACTGTGCGTTCGCTGTTGTCCAAATAGGCTCATTCCCGACACCGCAGCCCGATCTGGAATCCAGAGGCCAACACTCAGCTTTGCGATCCTATGGATTCCAGATCGCGCTCAGCGCGTCTGGAATGACTCGCGGAGAGATGATTTAAGGCTCCCATGATCCGCATCGGCACGCCGCTTTCCTCCACCGCGCTTCGCGTGATGCTCCTCGGCGGCGGCGAACTCGGCAAGGAAGTCGTCATCGAATTGCAGCGCCTTGGCGTCGAGACCATCGTCGTCGACCGTTACGCCAACGCGCCGGCGCAGCAGGTCGCCCACCGCGCCCACGTGATCGACATGACGAACGCCAAAGCGCTCCGCGCCCTCGTCGGACAAGAGCGCCCGCATCTCATCGTCCCTGAGATCGAAGCCATCGCTACAGACGAACTCGTCCGCATCGAAGCCGACAAACTCGCTGCCGTGATCCCGACCGCCAACGCCGCACACGTCACCATGAACCGCGAGCGCATCCGCGTGCTCGCCGCCGAAGAGCTGAAGCTGCCGACCTCGCCCTACGCGTTCGCGTCATCGCTCGAAGACTTGAAGGAGGCCGCGGACACGATCGGTTTTCCAAACTTCGTGAAGCCGGTGATGTCGTCCTCCGGCAAGGGCCAGAGCCGGCTCAAATCGCCGGCCGATGTCGCCAAGGCCTGGGACTACGCGATGGGCGGCGCACGCGTCGCCAACGCGCGCGTGATCGTGGAAGGGCAGGTGGCGTTCGATTTCGAGATCACGCTGCTCACCGTGCGCGCCGCGTCCGGCACGCATTTCTGCGAACCGATCGGTCACCTGCAAGTCGATGGCGATTACGTCGAAAGCTGGCAGCCGCAGGCCATGAGCGCCAAGGCGCTCGAACGCGCGCGCGACATCGCCGGCAAAGTCACAGATGCGCTCGGCGGCTACGGCATTTTCGGTGTCGAACTCTTCATCAAAGGAGACGATGTCTGGTTCAGCGAAGTCAGCCCGCGCCCGCACGACACCGGCCTCGTCACGCTCGTTTCCCAAAACCAAAGCGAATTCGCGCTCCACGCCCGCGCCATCCTCGGCTTGCCAGTGGACACCTCGCTTCGCGCCCCCGGCGCCAGCGCGGTCATCTATGGCGGCATGGAAGCAACCGGCATCGCCTTCGACGGCGCCGCCGAAGCGCTCGCCATCCCCCAAACCGAACTCCGCCTCTTCGGCAAACCCGAAAGCTTCAAGAAGCGCCGCATGGGCGTTGCTCTGGCGCGTGGCAAGGACACAGACGAGGCGCGTGCGCGCGCCAAGCAAGCCGCGTCGCTGGTCAAACCCGTCCGCGCCGACTAGCGTCTCGCCACAAGGGAGACGCACATGCCGACGGCGCAAGCACCCATGAATTCCGGCTACGGCATGCGCACCGAGGCGCGCGAAGCCACCGGCGGCCGCGATCTCACCGGAATGGTCGCCATCGTCACCGGCGGCTATTCCGGGCTTGGCCTCGAAACCACACGCGCGCTCGCGGCGGCCGGCGCTATCGTCATCGTTCCCGCACGCACGCCGGACAAAGCGCAAAAGGCGCTCGTCGGCATCGCCAATGTCGAACAAGCCGCGCTCGATCTCGCTGATCCCAAAAGCATCGACGCCTTCGCCGGCGGCTTTCTCTCGCGCACCAAAAAACTCGATATCCTCATCAACAACGCCGCGATCATGGCGTCCCCACTCATGCGCGATGCGCGCGGTTATGAAGCGCAATTCGCCACCAATCACCTCGGTCACTTCCAGCTTACCGGGCGCCGTTGGGCGGCGGGGGAAGCCCCCCACCGCGCGCGCCGGGGTT
>JAEWNX010000036.1 GCA_023461135.1 Pseudomonadota bacterium | reverse complement strand
CGTGTCGAACGCACGAACCCGCACGCCGTCGGCCGAGCCGCCTCCGAGAGTGAAATAGCTCCCGCGACGGCGCCGATGCAAAACGGTCACGGGACGCGGTTTTGCCGCGTCGTTCCGCGCCGTCTCGCACGGCGCATTGCCTGGCGTGACAAATCCGCGTCCCGCCCTTCGATTTTCGATCCACGAGATCAACAAGGATGATGCATGTCCGCTTCAATCGCCGTCGTCATTCCGGGGCCGAGCGAAGCTGAGAACCCGGAACCCAGGGGCAAACACTCAGGTCGTCGCCCCTGGATTCCGGATCGCGCTACGCGCGTCCGGAATGACGAGGTGGAACGCGTCACGCCGTGCTAAGGTTTGAGCCGAGGAGCAAGCATGGCGCGCAAGGTCTTCCGCACGCATATCGGGTTTCGCGATTGGGTGGTGGCCGTCACCAGCAAGAAGGCCGCGCTCGCCGCCTGGAACGTGAGCCGCGATCTCTTCAGGACTGGCGAGGCGGAAGAGACCAGCGATCCCGCCGCCGTGAAAGCGGCGATGAGCGACATCGGCAAACCGGTCGCGATGCCGGCAAAGAAAACCGCGCCCGCGAAAGCGCCGGCCAAGAAAGCCGCGAAGGCCAAGCGGAAGTGGCGCTAGTCCCTCTTGTCGCCGTAGCGATGGTGCACTTCGTGCGCTTTTTCCTCCAGCCAATCCATCGCCGCGACGCAGACGCCTGAGAAGATGAACGTCACGTGGATGATCACGTACCAGAGCAATTGTTCTTGCGTGTAGTTGCTGAGGTTCATGAAGATTTTCAGCAGATGGATGCCGCTGATGGCTACGATCGAAGCGATGAGTTTGATTTTCAGGCCGGAGAAATCGATCGTGCCCATCCATTCTGGACGGTCGATGTCCTTGTGCGCCATCTCCATCTTGGAGACGAAGTTTTCGTAGCCCGAAAAAAGAATGATGAGGACGAGGTTGCCGGCGAGAGAGAGATCGACCAGCGTCAGCACGAGCAGGATGATGTCCGTCTCGTCCATGGTCAGGACGAGCGGCGCCTGCAGGTAGAGTTCGCGGAAGAAGGTGATGATGAGGATGCCGAGCGCGGCGATCAGGCCAAGATAAACCGGCGCCATCAGCCAGCGGCTGGTGTAGATCAGCCACTCGATGAACGCTTCGAGGAAATTGGTGCGCGCCCTGGGCCGCTCAGCGTTCGTGCTCATTTCGTCCCCCCAAAAAACGCGGCGAACCTAAGGGCGCCCGCCGCGGACGCCAACCCGCCTCGCGTAAGGGGAGGGTTGCCCGACGCGAAAAGCGGATCGATGATTATCCCGCGGGGAGGACGATATGTACGGACACGGAATGATTGCGCCCGTCGTGGCGCTGATCGTGTGGTCGCTGCTGATGCTGATCTGGCTGTACGCCACGCGCATCCCGGCGATGGGAAAGGCGAAGCTGAAGCCTGGTCAAGCCACCAAGGCCGACATGGAGGCGCTGCCGAGCGCCAATGTCGCCAACAACTACAATCACCTGATGGAGCAGCCGACCCTGTTCTATGCGGTGTGCTTCGCGCTGCAGTTTCTGGGTCAGGGCGACAATGCGATAAATATCGGGCTGGCTTGGCTCTATGTCGCGATCCGCGTGGTGCATTCGCTCGTGCAAGCGACGGTGAACATCATCGTGGTGCGGTTCTTGATCTTCGTCGCCGGCTCGCTGGTGCTGATGGCGCTGACGCTGCACGCGGCGTTGGCAAGCGGGCTCGCGTGGTTCAACTGGCCGTTCTAGTTCGGCGAACGCCCCTCTTCGTCCATGCCGGCGATCCAATCGCGCATGAGCTGGACGGCGCGTTCGTCGACAAGCGTGCGGCCGAGTTCCGGCATCATGGTTCCTGGATCGGTGGATTGCATGCGGTGGAGCAGGATCGAGCGCTCGGGGTGGCCCGGCTCGATGGAGAACTCGAACCCGGCTGAGCCGCGGCCCGCGGCGACGGGGCGCTTGCGCACGCCCCAGAGCGCTGGATCGTTTTGCGACCAGCGCAGGTCGAGGCCGGATGTGTGCGCGGGACCGGCGGGGTTGTGGCAGTGCGCGCAGTTCACATCGAGATAGGCGCGGGCGCGCTGTTCGAGCGGCGATGATGCGTCGTAGGCATTCGGGACACGCGGGGCCGAGTGTTGGGCGTGCTCGGGTGCTCCCGTAAGAAACCCTGCGCGGCGCCACTCGTCGATTTGATTGTTCGTCTCTTCAATTCCGGAAGGCAGATTGCCTGCCGGGCCGCCACTATGAACGACCAGTTCAGTCGCGAAGTTTAGATTCCGCGCGCTCGGCCCGATGGGGAGCACATCGTTGCCGCCGGCGCGGGCGTGGCAGCCGCGGCATTGATTGACGTTGGGCACGGACCAATCGAGCGCGATGGCGGCGCCTTCTTCGTTGGTGAAGCTGGCGGGGACTTGAGCGCCGATGACGGAGAGGCGCGCTTCGGTTTGGGCTTCATTCCAAACGTAGGGGAGCGCGATCCAGCCTTCGGCGCGGCGGATGAGGAGGCGCGTTTCCAGGAAGCGCACGTTCTCGGTGGGGCGGCGCATGTCGGCGGCGAAGGCGAATGTCTTGATGAGGACCGTGCCGACGGGAAATTCGAACACGTCGTCGGCGCTGTAGCGGGCTTGCTGGCCGCGCGGGATGTAGACGTAGCGGAATTTGAGAGCGCCGTCGGAATAGAGCGCGGTGTTGAGATCGTAGGGCGTGACGCGCGCGCTGGGTTCGCGCGCGCCTGCGTCGCGAAAGAAGCCATAGGCGGAGAGAAGGCGCGGCGGGTTCTGCGCGAGGATGACGGCGTCGTTGACGGCGCGCGGGGATTGTGCGGTGGCGCTGGCCGCCACCGACAAGAGCAGCAGGGCGGCCA
>JAEWNX010000035.1 GCA_023461135.1 Pseudomonadota bacterium | reverse complement strand
CATCTGGTCTATCCTTGACCTTAATCAATCCCCGTCGATTGATGCCAAGCTAGACCAATTCGTTGCCGGTGGTTTCCCGGGGAGGACCAATGCGGGCCTATGACGTGGAGCGTGTAAAGGGGCTGCGCCTGTTCGAGAACGTGTCATCGGACACGTTCAAAGCCGTCATGGCGGGCGCCCATTTGCAGCGCTTCCCGGCTGGCACGTTTCTGCTGCTCGAAGGCGATCCCGTCGACTTCCTGTACGTCCTGCTCGATGGCCAGGTCGAACTTCACGGTACTTGGAACGACAAGGACACCACACTCGCAATTTTGCGGCCCGTCTCGACGTTCATCCTCGCGGCGGTAGTGCTCGAAACTCACGCCCTGATGACGGCGCGCACGCTCGATCGCTGCGAAATCCTGATGATCTCGGGGGATTCCATGCGCAAAGCGATGGCCGCCGACGCTCACTTCGCCGTTGCCGTTGCGCGAGATTTGGCCGGTTGCTATCGCGGCCTGGTCCGCTCAATCAAGAACCAGAAACTGCGCGGCGGCGCTGAGCGCTTGGCAAACTACCTTTTGACCTTGCGCGCCGCGCAGCAAAGCGAGCGCCGGCTGCGGCTTCCCCATGAAAAGCGCGTCCTTGCCTCGCTGCTTGGCATGACCGCGGAGAATTTGTCACGGGCCTTTGCGGCGCTGCAAAAGCACGGCATCGTCGTCAATGGATCCGAAGTCGTTCTTGAGGATGTCCGCGAGTTGGAGCGCCTAGCCAAACCCGATCCGCTGATTGATAATCACGCGCCGCGAGGCGACGGCCTTATGGCGGAATCCGATGCGGAGATTTGGTCGAGCGAACACAATCCGCTCGACGTCGCGCGATAGACCGTTGGGAACTTTGAACGACACGTCTGCAATCGCTGGACTGGTGCTCGCCGGCGGTCGATCGCGGCGGTTCGGTCGCGACAAGGCGTTGGCTGAGTTCGGCGGCCGCACGCTCCTGCAATTGGCCATCGATCGCTTCTCCGCGTGTGGCGCGTGCGCCGTCGCCGCACGCGACAATTTGATCGTGGCGGACCATGCGCGGGCCTCCGGCGCGCATGTGATTTGCGATGCGTCGAATGCCGCTGAAGGCCCGCTCGCGGGGATCGCCGCGGGGTTGGTTTGGGCGGACGCCATGGGCTTTAGCTTGCTCGCAATAGCACCGTGTGACGCGCCGCTTTTGACTTGGCGCGATTATGAGCGCCTGGCGAACGCAATGGGGGACTCACCAGGCGCCTTCGCCGTCACGGCCGGCGGCGAGCATCCACTCTGCGCAGTCTTGCGGTGCGAGGTGCAGGCTACGCTCAGCGAAGCCCTAGCCGAGGGGCGTCATCCCCCTATTCGAAACTTCCTAAGGTTGTGCGGTGCGCGCCCGGTGAAGTTCGACGACGCCAAGACTTTCGCCAATGCCAACACAACACAGGCGCTGGCGCGGCTAAGCACGGAGACGCCGCTTTGATTCCGCTCCGAGATTCATTCGCGCGCGCCATCACGTATCTTCGCGTCTCCGTCACCGATCGATGCGACCTGCGCTGCATCTATTGCATGCCCGAGCGAATGCAGTTCCTGCCCAAGCCGGAGGTGCTGACGTTGGAGGAGCTGGATCGTCTCTGCAGCCATTTCATCGCGCGTGGCGTTCGCAAACTTCGCCTCACAGGCGGTGAACCATTGGTTCGGCGCGGCATCATGGACTTCATCGGCGGGCTTGGACGGCACTTACGTTCAGGCGCACTCGATGAAATCACACTGACCACCAACGGCGTGACCCTCGCACCTTACGCTGAAGCGCTTTACGCCGCCGGGGTTCGGCGGATAAACGTTTCCCTGGACTCGCTCGATCGAGAAACCTTCGCGCGCATCGCCCGGCGCGACAAGCTCGACGCCGTCCAGGCCGGCATCGACGCTGCACGGACGGCCGGCCTCTCCGTGAAGATCAACACTGTGGCTCTCAAAAACGACAACGCCCGCGAGCTGCCTCATATGATCCAATGGGCGCACCAACGCGGTATGGACATCACGCTGATCGAGGCAATGCCGATGGGCGAAATCGACGCCGAGCGCGCGTCGCAATTTCTCTCGCTGCGCGATGTTCGCGCAGAACTGGAAAGCTATTGGACGCTCGTCGATACGCCGGAGCGCACCGGCGGCCCTGCCCGCTACGCCCGCATCGCCGAGACCGGCGGCCGCATCGGCTTCATCACGCCGCTCAGCCACAATTTCTGCGAAACGTGCAATCGCGTGCGCCTGACCTGCACCGGCGTCCTCTACACATGTCTCGGTCGCGAAGAGGCGACGGATTTCCGGTCGCTGCTTCGCGACGGCTGCAGCGATGACGAACTCCACGCCGCCATCGATGCAGCGATCGCGGCCAAGCCGAAGGGGCACGACTTTGCCGTGGAGCGCCTCAACACGCCCGCTTCGCCGCGGCGCATGTCGGTGACGGGAGGCTGATATGAAGCGCTCGATCCTGTTTTTCGGCCAGCTCCGCGACGCGGCCGGAGTGGCGGCGTTCGAAACGGAACTACCCTCCGATGTCGCCACCGTGCCGGCGCTGATTGATTGGCTGGAACAGGAAAATGCCGACCTGGGCGCCGCACTGCGCCGAACTGGCGTGCGGGTCGCGCTCGATAATGCCTTTGCGACAGCGAATGCATCCCTCGCCGGCGCGCAGGAGATCGCGTTCATGTCTCCGTTGAGTGGCGGCTGATGTGAGCGAGCCGCTCGTTCTCCTGGCGCTAGCCATCGCGGCGGCCGCCGCCCTGTATTCGTCTGTGGGTCACGGCGGCGCCTCCGCTTATATCGCCCTCATGGCGTTGACGGGCCTTGCGCCCGAGGAGGTCCGTCCCGCAGCGCTTGTTTTGAACATCGCCGTCGCTGGGTTCGCCTCTTTCCGTTATCTGCGCGCAGAGCGCTTCGATTGGGAAGTGTTCTGGCCCTTCGCGATCACGGCCATTCCCGCGGCTTTTCTCGCAGGCCGCGTAGATGTGCCGGAGAGCGTGTACCGGCCGCTGCTCGCCGCCGCACTCGCCGCCGCGGCGCTGCGTTATCTTGTCTGGCCGCAGATCGACGCGGTGAAGCCGTCGAAGCCGCCACGCAAAGCGGTTGCGCTTGCGACCGGCGCGGCGCTCGGCGCGCTAGCGGGGCTCACTGGAATTGGCGGCGGCGTCTATCTTTCGCCGCTGCTTGTATTCGCCGGCTGGAGCGACCCGCAACGGGCGACCGGCATCGCCGCCTCTTTCATCGTCGTGAATTCACTGGCCGGTCTCGCCGGGCGATGGAGCTCGCTCGCCGCCTTGCCGGCATACTTGCCATGGTTGTTGGCCGCGGCCGCGATCGGCGCGCTGATCGGCACGAGCCTTAGCCTCGCGCGCCTTGATAAGAGCGGCGTGTTGCGCGTGCTTGGAGTGGTGCTGGGCGTGGCCGCTATAGCCCTGGTGAAATGATGGTCCGAGTGCGGGTCATTTCAGAGCCGTTCGACGCCGACGCAGAACTGGCGGCTTTTTCGCGCGAGCGGAGGGGCGCGGGCGCGCTCGCGAGCTTCGTGGGCTATTGCCGTGGAGACGCAGAGGGTATGGCGGTCCGAACGCTGGTGCTCGAGCACTATCCGACCTTCACCGAAAGTGAAATCGCAAAGCTGGCGCAAGCTGTCGCCCGACGGCGTAACGTGCACGAGCTTCTGGTCGTCCATCGCAGCGGCGTTATCAGGCCCACAGAGCCTATCGTCCTGGTTGCCGCCCTGGCGCAACATCGTGCGGAAGCCTTCGGCGCGGTCGAAGAGCTGATGGACTATCTGAAAACAGACGCACCCTTCTGGAAGCGTGAAGTGACCGAGGAAGGCACGCGCTGGATCGAGCCGACAACCGAGGACAGACGCCGCCGCGGGCGATGGAGAGACGAATGACGGAAGCTCATCTCCCCCCGGGAGGCCGCATCGATCCCGACCGGCCATTCCGCCAGGTGCGCATCGCTGTGCTGACAATTTCCGACACACGCGATGAGGAAAGCGATACGTCCGGCCGATTGCTTGCCGACATGCTGACGGAAGACGGCCACGTGCTCGCCGCTCGCGGCCGCGTGAAAGACGACGTCAGCGACATCCAGGCGAAGTTGAGCTCGTGGATCGACGACCCTGCCATTGATGTCATCCTCACGACCGGCGGCACGGGCCTCACAGGGCGCGACGTGACGCCCGAAGCGATGCGGCCGCTTTTTGAAAAGGAGATCGACGGCTTCTCCGCCGTCTGGCACGCAATCTCCTATCAAAGCGTCGGCCTCTCCACGCTGCAGTCGCGCGCCTGCGCGGGCATCGCCAAGGGCACCTTCCTC
>JAEWNX010000034.1 GCA_023461135.1 Pseudomonadota bacterium | reverse complement strand
GTCCTGGTACGTGCGCGCCGGGGCTGCGCGCCCATCGCTTTCCTGCACGACCGGACCAGCCGGCGCAGCCGGCGCCGCGGGCGCCGCGCCGCGGCCCTCCGGCACGAACGATACGATCAGCCCCGAGCTGTCCGGCAGCCACCGGTAGGGCCCGCCGAACGAGGCGTTGAGCGTCGGCCCGGTCAGCCGCCGCGCTTGGCCTGAGCGCTCGGCCACCCAGAGCTCCAGCCCGCTCGGCGTCCGCAGCGCGAACGCCACGCGCTTGCTGTCCGGAGACCACGTTGGATAGAGATACCGGGCGCCCTCAGGCAGCGCGACGCGGGCGGTCTCGCCCGTAGCGATGTCCTCGAACGACAGCGCGTTCAGCCAGCCCGCGCGCCCTTCGGAGGGGCCGTTGATGGTCGGATTGATCCGATAGCCGGCCAGCCGCAGGAACGGTTCGGCCAAGTCGCTGATCGGCGGCAGGTTTTCGCGCCCGAGCAGCGCCAGCGTCTGCCGGTCGCTGCCGATCGAAACGGCCGGCGTCGGCGCGGCGTCCAGAATCTGCGCGATCGGTTGCGGCGGCTGTTGATAAGTGTCCGCCGTCTGCGCCGAAGCAGCCCCCACGAGCGCCGCAAGCAGGATCGCACCGAACAGAACTCGCTTTTTCATGGATAGTCCCCGCCGTTTGGCGGGAAGGCTAGCCAAGCGCAGCCATCCCGCAAACCGTTCATCTTCGATTCAGGTTGGATTCAGCCGCCCGGGCGCAGCGTCGCCGCGGGAGCACTGACATGATCCGCAAATTCTCAGCTTTGCTGGCGGCGCTCGTCCTCGCGCTGACGACCTTCGCCCCCACCGTCGCCGAGGCGCGCGACCGGCGCGGCCACGACCGCGGCTATTACCGCGACTATGACCATGGCCGCTGGCGCCACCGCGACCGCGACAACGGAGACGCCGTCGCCGCAGGCGCCGTGGGCCTCATCCTCGGTCTCGCACTCGGCTCCATGGCCAGCCAGCCGCGCGAGCCGCGCTATAGTTGCCGCGACGATTACCGGCGCTGCGCCCCGCCCCCGCCGCGCTGCCACGACCCATGCGACTACCGCGACAGCTATTATCGGGACGATCCGCGCTACCGTGACGAGTATTACGACGACCGCGGCGGTTCGGCCTATGAGCGCGAGTATGGTTACGAAGGCGCTTACGATCCCCGCCTCGACGACCGCGCGCGCTCTTCCGACGATCGCTGCGTGCGCCAGGCGCGCGTTTGGGACCGCCGCTACGGCCGCTGGGTCTATGACGAAGTGCCGTGCTGAACGCGATCTGCGGAAAGTGATCGGCTCTCCACAATTTCGCAGCGCATCGGCGCTATAGTGCCGGTGCTATGCGGTACGTATGCAACGCGCCGGGCGGCGCAACGTGGTTCAGAATCGAGACCGAAGCGGAGGCGGAAGCCGAAGCCGCTCTGATGCGTCATTCTGTCGACAAGTACTTCCGCCGCTACGACGCCGCCGCCCGCGAGAGCTACCGCGCGCCCGCCGGGGCGCCGACGTTCGAGCAGGCGATCGGCCTCAAGGACCACGTCGCCCGCACCATGCCGCTCTTCCTCACGCTGCGTTCGGACGCCGGCGAAGGCCTCGCCACCGCGATGCTGCCGCCGCAAGGGCGCAACCAGGTGAATTTCCGCATCGTGATCGTCGGCCCCGACAATTCCGATCCATACGCCGAACACGAGGCCGCGATAGAAGCCCTCGCGCAGCATTTCGCTTTGACGCTGCCGCGCGAGGAATGCTTCCCGTACGCGTGACTACTTGCCGCCGCCGGTTTGCGCCGGCGCCGTCAGCACGCGCGCGCCGGCAAAGCACGGCGCCACGGTGCACGTTTGCATAAGAAGGCGCACGATGTAGCGGCCGTTGGCTTGCGGCGTGAAATCGACGAGCGGGAAATCGTCCTGCAGCATGTCGCTTGCCACGACGCCGCCGGTGGACACATCGATCAACTCGATGTCCATGTTCGTGCAATCGTCGTCGCACGCGCCGATAATGCGATAGGCCGTGCCGCCGACAAGATCGACCTGCCAGCGATGATCCGTGCCCGGCAGCATCGCCGCGGTTTCATCGGTGAAGCCCGGCGCAGCCGTCGCGCCGCCGCCGAGCTGATTGGTCGCCATGTCGAGATACTGCCCCACGCGGGCCAGAAACTGCTCGCGCTGCTCGGGCGTGATCTGCGCTTGCTGCACCGGCCCCGAAGGCGCCGTCTGAGTCGAGGGCGCCAGCGCGCCGTCCTGCACGGGCGGCAAAGGCGCCCCCGTCCCCTGCTGTCCGCACGCCGCCAGCATCAGCGCGGCGCCAGCCGCAATCATTGCACGCATGTTCCCCTCCACGTCTCGCGGTTCGAGCCCTATCGCTCGCGTCTGCGCGTGTCCATGCACGAGCCCTTCACGCAAGGCCCGTGACCGGCGTCAGCATGGTGACCTTTGAACCACAGCCGCAATAACTGGTACCAGCCCAGCGACGCTGAAAAAGGTCCGCAGGAAAAGCTGGACGATGCGCTCCACCTCACGCGTCTGCGCCTCCAGCGTAACCATGACATCGCGTCCCGTGACTGGAGGGATTTCGCCAAAAACTACACCGAGGCCCGCACTGGCGTTGCTTGCGTGAGGAAGCGAACCCTCGAACCCAAAAAGCACCCGGTCAGTTTCATTCTGCTTCACCAATCCTTGAGGCCAGTCGGGTTCGAGCACGAGACGGCCTTCGAGTTTGTCGCCGGGACGACCGACGGTGAAGTGCTGAAGCATGGGCTCCATACGGACCTCTACCAGCCCCTCCCAGTGCTTATCGTTATTGGCGATTTGGTTCACACCCCACAGGGTCCGGTTT
>JAEWNX010000033.1 GCA_023461135.1 Pseudomonadota bacterium | reverse complement strand
ACGCGCGTCACTCCACGACCTCGCCAAGGACGGACGGCAAAATAAGACGGATGCCAAGCGTGACTAAAGGCACGCCGCACGCGTGGAAGATGGCTATAACACCGCCTCCTCATCAATGGAGACGATCCCTTGGCCCGCTACAATGACATCCTGGGAACGGTCGGCCGCACACCGGTCGTGAAGATCAATCGGCTGGCGCCGGATCACGTGAATCTTTGGGTCAAGGTCGAAGCGTTCAATCCGCTTGGCTCGGTGAAGGATCGCCTGGCGCTCGGCGTGATCGAAGCAGCGGAGCGTTCGGGTGAACTGAAGCCGGGACAGACCGTGGTCGAAGCGACCAGCGGCAACACCGGTATCGGCTTGGCGATGGTGTGCGCGGCGAAGGGCTATCCGCTGGTGGTGACCATGGCGGAGAGTTTCAGCGTCGAGCGCCGCAAGCTGATGCGCTTCCTCGGCGCAAAAGTGGTGCTGACGCCGGCGCCCTTGCGCGGCACGGGCATGGTGCAGAAAGCGATCGAACTCGCGGAAAAGCATGACTGGTTCTGGACGCGCCAGTTCGAGAACGAGGCCAATCCCGATATGCACGAGCGCACGACGGGGCGGGAGATCGTGGACGACTTCCGCGGTGAGAAACTGGACTATTGGGTTACGGGCTACGGGACGGGCGGGACGCTGAACGGCGTGATGCGCGTACTGAAGAAGGAGATGCCCGACACCAAGGTCGTGCTCTGCGAACCGGCAGATGCGCCTCTAATCTCAAGCGGCGAAGCGCAGAAGCGCAATGCGGACGGCACGCCGGCGGCGGGCCACCCCGCGTTCAAGCCGCACCCGCTGCAGGGCTGGACGCCGGATTTCATTCCGAAGATCACGGGTGATGTGGACTTCAAGCGCGTGCACAAGGTGCTGCAGATCGCCAACGCCGATGCAATGCGCATGAGCCGGGAGCTTGCGGCGAAGGAAGGCATATTCGTCGGCATCACGTCCGGCGCGACGTTCGCGGGCGCGCGGGCGATCGCGCGCGAAGCGTCGAAAGGCGCGAACATCCTGGCGATGCTGCCGGATACGGGCGAACGCTATCTCTCCACGCCGTTGTTCGCGGACATTCCCGCGGACATGACGGAAGAGGAGATCGGGATTTTCCGCTCGACGCCGTATGCATTGAGCTAGGTCGCCAGCGGCGTCAGCAGGGCTTCGCCGGCGTAGAAGCGGCGGAGGTTCTCCATCACGTTCTGCGAGCCTTCCCAGAGCGCTTCGCGCGTTGCGCCGCCGAGGTGGGGCGTGAGGGTGGTGTTGGGGACGCCGCGCCAGCGATCGACGGGGGTGGGTTCTTCGACGAAGACATCGAGCCCGGCGCCGCCGAGCGCGCCGGATTTCAGCGCGGCGATCAGGGCGTCTTCGTCGATGACGCTGCCGCGCGAGATGTTGACGATGATGCCGTCGCTGCCGACTGCTTTCATGATTTCGGCGTTGACGATTTTCTCCGTCGTCTTATCGCCGCGCGCGGCGATGGCGAGGATATCGCACCATTCGGCGAGCTTCAGAAGATCGGGCTCGTAGGCATGCTTTACGTCCGGCTTGGCGCGCGGGCCGGTCCACTTGATCTCCATGCCGAAGGCTTGTCCGCGATGGGCGATGGCTGAGCCGATGGCGCCCATGCCGACAACGCCAAGCTTGCGTCCGCGCAGGCGCTTCTGCGGTGGCACGGCAAGCGGCGGCGTCCACGTGCCTTCGCGGAGCACGCGCTCGCCCTCAGTGAAGAGGCGCAGGCGCGCGATGATGAGGCCGATGGCGACGTCGGCGACATCTTCGTGATTGATCTCGCGCCCGTGCGTGATGGCGATGCCGCGCTTTTTTGCGTAGTCCAGATCGATGCCGTCGACGCCGACGCCGAAACAGACGATGCAGCCCAGCTCCGGCAGCGCGTCGATCATGGCGTTGGAAATGCCGACATGGCCGATGGTGACCGCCGCGCGCACGTCTTTGCGGTCCGTTGGCCAGTGCACGACGTCGAAATCGCCGAGGCGCGATTCAAACAGGCCGAGCGGGGGATGGATGAGCAGGGCGGGCTTGGTCATGGGCGAAAGCTAACTCGCCAGAAGCGTTAATTGAATCGAAATCGATTCAGTCTCTCGTCGGGATATTGTCGGACGACGCATATGCATGACGCACTTGAGTTTGAGATCGATAGGATAGCAGCGGAGTGGCCGCGCTTTCATGGGCTGCTCCACGGCGATCCCCGTTTGTTTCTGCGAGCATTTGAAATTGTTCGGTCTTTGGAGCGACGGCTGGCGACGGGCGACACGGTCTCACAGGCCTTTTCGCGAATTCACAGCATCGCACGGCTTCGACGCGAAGACCGACGCCGCCTTGCCAAGGCCGCGCTGGCAGATCTGACGGCGCGAACTTCCGGCCAGCTCGATCTCCTAGACTCCCGGCGCGTCATCACACTGGCGGAGCTTTTGGCGGAGGTCCGAACCGACCGGCTTGAGCCCGCGACTACGCCATTCGAAAGCGGCGAAGATATCCGACCGCGATTTCGAGACGTGTCAGACATTTTCGTCGCGTATCACCGCGAGACGGCGACAGCCCTCGCATACTCCTTGGTCAAGGACATTGAGGGCTGGGGCCACAGCTGTTGCATCGCGCCGCGCAACATCCCGAAAGGCTACGGCTGGAACAAGCGCATATATCGGGCGATCGCAGCGAGCGGCGAAGTGATCTTACTCCTCACAAAAGAGGCGCTGGAATCCCCGTACATTGAAGCCGAAGTTCAGCACGCATTTGACAACGGGAAGCGTGTCATCGCTTTGCACTTGGAACCGGACCTCGATGCGAAGTGGCTTTATCTGCCGCTTTGCACAGTGCAGCATATCGAATGGTTTGCTGATCCGACGTCGGCGGTCGAAGAGTTGCGGCAGGCCCTATCTCGCCCTCAGTAGCGCTTTACGCCGCGCTCTTTTTCGCTTTCGTCATCGCTTCGGCGAAGCGTTCGAAGAGGTAGTGGCTGTCTTGCGGGCCGGGGCTGGCTTCGGGGTGGTATTGCACCGAGAAGACTGGCTTGCCTTCGACTTCGATGCCGCAATTGGAGCCGTCGAAGAGCGAGACGTGCGTTTCTTTCACGCCTTTCGGCAACGTCGAAGGATCGATGGCGAAGCCGTGGTTCATGGACACGATCTCGACTTTGCCGGTGGCTTTGTCTTTCACCGGATGGTTCGCGCCGTGATGGCCTTGGGCCATCTTCATCGTCTTGGCGCCCAGTGCGAGGCCGAGCATTTGGTGGCCAAGGCAGACGCCCATCACCGGCGTGCCGCTGTCGACCATCTTCTTGATTTGCGGCGCGGCGTATTTACCGGTCGCGGCCGGATCGCCGGGGCCGTTTGAAAGCAAGATGCCGTCGGGCTTGTGCGCCATCACGTCGTCAAGCGTGGCGGTGGCGGGGAGCACGATGGTGCGCGCGCCGATGTCGCCGAGGGCGCGCAGGATATTGCGCTTCACGCCATAGTCGATAACGACGACAGTGAAGCGCGGCTTCTTCACCTCGCTGACGCCGTTTGGCCAGCGCCAGCGGCCTTCGCTGACGATGTAGCTTTGTGCAGTGGTGACATCCTTGGCGAGATCGAGGCCTTCGAGGCCGTGCCAGGCCTTGGCGCGCTTGTGCAGCGCATCGATGTCGAACTTGCCATCGGGCGCATGCGCGATCACGCCGTTCGGCATGCCGTGTTCGCGGATGCGCTTGGTGAGCGCGCGCGTGTCGAGACCGGCGAGCGCAATGACGCCGCGCTTCTTCAGCCATGCGTCGAGATC
>JAEWNX010000032.1 GCA_023461135.1 Pseudomonadota bacterium | reverse complement strand
GTCTATGGGTTAGGATTCCGCGCTTTCAACGCGGGGAAACGGGTTCGAGTCCCGTCGGCGCTGCCAAACTAAAAGCCGAGCAAGCTCGCGTATCGATCGCGGTGAAAGCTCGCGCCGCCGTACAGCGCTTCGGTTACGCGAGCGCGCTTCAGGTAGAAGCCCGCATCATGCGCATCGGTCATTCCAATGCCGCCGTGCAGTTGGACCATCTCATTCGTCGCGTGGTGCAACGTTTCCGACGCGCGCGCCTTCGCCAAGCTCGCATACTCGGCCACGCGCTTGTCGCCGCAATCCAGCGCATCCAGAGCCGCGAGTACGCACGATCGCGTCAGCTCCAGTTCTGTGAACAATTTCGCGGCGCGATGCTGCAGCGCCTGGAAGCCGCCAATCACCTGCCCGAACTGGCGCCGCGTTTTCAAATACTCGCTCGTAATCGCAAACGCCTCGCTCGCTTGTCCCAGCATCTCCGCCGCCAGCCCAATGCGCGCGCGATCCAAAATGGCCTCCAGCGCCGCAACGCCGCCATTCATCGGCTCCGCCGCAACACCGTCAAACGACACGTCCGCCGCGCCCCGGCTGTCCGCCGTCACCAACTCGCGCCGCGACAAACCCTTCGCATCGCCCTTCACCAGATAAAGCGCGCCCTCTTGCCCGGCGACGATGAACAAATTCGCGATGTGCCCATCGGCGACATACTTCTTTTCGCCGCTAATCTTTCCCCCGCTCGCCTTCAGCTTGGATTTCTCCGGCGCATGATGCGCACCTTCATCCACCGCCAGCGAGGCAATCACTTCGCCCGACGCAAGCTTCGGCAGCCATTCCGCCTTCTGCGCATCAGTCCCCGCCAGCATCAACGCGCTGGCGCCAACAAGCGCCGATGAATGCAGCGGCGACGCGACCAGCGTGCATCCCGCCTCCTCCAGCACCACGCCCAGCGCGACATAGCCCAAACCGGCGCCGCCAAATTCTTCCGGCACAATCACGCCGGCAAAGCCCAGCGCGGACATCTCGCGCCACAGCTCCGGATCGCGCCCGTTCTTCTTCGCATCGCGCATCTTCCGCAGCCGCGAAACCGGCGCCTGTTCGCGAAAGAAATCGCGCGCCGTCTCTTTCAGCATGCGCGCGTCGTCATTGAGCGTGAACGTCATTGCGTGTCCCTCAGACCCAGCACGCGCTTGGCGACGACGTTGAGATTGATCTCCGTCGTGCCGCCTTCGATTGAATTGCCCTTCGAGCGCAGCCATCCGCGCGTGACCGCCAACTCATCGGGCGCAAAGCCTTCGCCCGCCCAGCCCAGCGCGCGATTGCCCGCCGCCTCAACCATCAGCTCGCAGCGCTCCTGGTTCAGCGTGGCGCCCGCAACTTTGAACATCGAAGCCATGTGGCTCACGTTGCCGCCTGCCTTGGCCTCTTCCTGGGCTCGCTGCGTCGAGAGCGCATAGGCCCGCTCGGCCATCTTGTGCTGCGCGATGCGCGCTCGCAGATCGCGATCCGCCAGAGCGCCAGCCTCCAGCCCCACGTGCGTCTTCGCCAGATCGACAACATCCACGCGCGTGTTTGAGCCAAAGCTTGAAATGTTCGTCCGCTCGTACTGCAACAGCCGCTTGGCGATCTCCCAGCCGCCATTGAGACGGCCCACCATCGCGTCCTTGGGAATTTTGACGTCCGTGAAGAACGTCTCGCAGAACGGCGACGAGCCCGAGATCAGCTTGATCGGCCGCGTCTCGACGCCCTTCGTCGTCATGTCGATCAGCACGAACGAAATGCCTTCGTGCTTCACACTCGTATCCGTGCGCACCAGGCAGAAGCACCAGTCCGCATAGTTCGCGTACGAGGTCCAAACCTTCTGGCCGTTGATCAGCCAGTGATCGCCCTTGTCCTCGCACTTGGTCATCAGCCCCGCGAGATCGCTCCCCGCGCCGGGCTCGGAATAACCCTGGCACCACCTGATCTCACCGCGCGCGATCTTCGGCAGATGTTCCTTCTTCTGCTCTTCGGTCGCGTATTCGAGCAGCACCGGCCCCAGCATCCAGATGCCGAACGAAAACAGCGCCGGCCGCGCGCCGATGCGCTTGAGCTCGCTCTGCAGCACGCGGTTCTCCTCCGCGGAGAGCCCGCCGCCGCCTAACTCTTTCGGCCAGGTCGGCACGGTCCAGCCTTTCGCGCCCATGCGCTCAAGCCAGAGCTTGGCGTCCTCGCTCGGATATTGGGCGTTCCGCCCGCCCCAGACGATCTCGTCTTCACCCGTCAGCGGCGTGCGCATCGAGCGCGGGCAGTTCGCCTCGAGCCAAGCCTGGGTTTGTTTGCGGAAAGTCTCTAGATCAGCCATCGCGCCTTCCTTGCGTGCGAGTAAACACCCGCACGCGCCGCGCGTCACCTTCACCCTCAGTCAGAAGCTGAAGTTTCCAGTCCCGCCGGCTGGCCCACAACCACGAACGTGTAGGCGTCCGGATTGAACAGGCGCCGGATCACACGGTTCACATCCTCCAGCGTCACGGCGCGGATCAGATCGTTGCGCTGGTTGATGTACCCGATATCGCGCCCCGCCGCCTGATAGCCGTGCACCACGGAGGAAATCTTCACGTTGGAATCCAGATCCAGCGCGAATGAGCCCGTCAGATACGTGATCGCATCGTTCACCTCGGCCTGCGTCGCACCGTCTCGATAGAGACGCCCCATCTCCGCACGCACCACTTCGATCGCCTCGGCGACGTCGCCATTCTCGCTTTGCGCCGAGCCGCGGATCATCGCCACATGCTCGCGCACGGAGGGGCTCGTCCCGATGCCGTAAACCAGCCCGCGCTGCTCGCGCACGCTATCCATCAAGCGCGAGGAAAACCCGCCGCCTCCCAGAATGTAATTCGCAACCGTGAGCGGAATCCAATCGGGATCCTCGTCCTGAATGCCCGGACCGGCGAAAATGATCAGGCTCTGCGGCTGCGGCAGCGGCCGGACGATCAGCGGCGTGGCCGGGGCGAGCGCTGCCTCGGCCGGCTCCGGCGGACGCGCGCCTTGCGGCAGCGCGCCGAACACGTGATCGATCGCGCGCCCCGCCGCCACTTCATCAATGTCGCCGACGATCGTGATCTGCAACGTCGCGCGGTTGAACAAAGCCTGGCGCCGTTCAACCATCGCGGCGCGATTGATCGCCTCCACGCT
Source organism: Pseudomonadota bacterium (assembly GCA_023461135.1). Lineage (GTDB taxonomy): Bacteria > Pseudomonadota > Alphaproteobacteria > Caulobacterales > Aquidulcibacteraceae > Vitreimonas. The sequence goes on along the minus strand of JAEWNX010000032.1, from coordinate 2,765 downwards.
CTCGCGCGACGTGCGGCGCGCATAGGGATGCGACGCGTAGAGCGCCTGATCCAGCGCAAGGTTGGCGAGATAGCCGGGATTGGTCTCGCGCGTGCGGATGCTGACCAGGAGCTGACGCTTGATCCGCGCCAGCGGCTCTGCGTCAAAGCGCGGCTCATGCAGCGCCAGGCGCGCCATCTCGAACGCCGCATCGCGATTTTCACTGAGCGTCGTCAGGCTCATGCCGACGCCGTCCCAGCCGGCCGAAAAACCGAGCGACATGTTCAGCTCTTCGAGTCGCTCCTTGAACGCATTCGCGTCCATGCTTCCGGCGCCTTCGGTCAGCATGTCCGTCATGACGCCGGTGACGCCGACCAGCCCCTCCGGTTCGATCGCCGATCCGCCGCGCCAGTAGGCGCGCATCACCACCATCGGCACGGTGGAATCGGAGACCAGCCACGCCTCGATCCCGCCCGGCGATCTGATCGACCGCACCGGCACGCCATATTGCGTGGCGGCGGATTCCGTGCGGGCCTGAGCGAACGCTCCTGTCACCGGTGCGAGTGCGAAGAGCGCGAGCGCGAGCAAGACGGCCCCACGGCGCATCACTCCGCCCCCTCCGGCGGCAGCAGCCAACCCGTGACGGACGCATTCATGTCCAGCGTCCGCCGCGCCATCGTCAGCGCTTCTTCACGCGTCACTGCGGCGATGTCATCGCCCCAAGTGACCACGTCCTGGACGCTCTCGCCCTGCGCGAGCGACGCGCCATAGATGTTCGCCAAGCTCTCCTGGCTGTCGCGCGCGTAGATTGCCGCGGCCGACAGGGAAGACTTGGCGCGCGCCAGCTCGGCATCCGTCGGCCCGTCGCGCAGAAACTCCGCGATCACGCGATCAACCGCCGCCTCCACCGTCTCCAGCGACACGCCCTCGACTGGCGTCGCCCAGACCGAGGCGCTGCCTCCACCCAAACCGGACGTGCTTGAGCCCGCGCCGGCGCTCACGGCGATGCGCTGGTCTTCCACGAGCGCGCGATAAAGCCGGCTCGTCTCCGAGCCGCCGAGAATCTCGATCGCTACATCGAGCGCATGGGCTTGCCGGCCTTCATCCGTCGCGTAGCTGATCGCGCGATAGACCCGCGACATCGACGGCTGACGCACCTTCTCGTCGCGATGCGTGACGCGCATTGGCCCTACGTTGGGCGGATCGTTCACCCACGTGCGCGCCGGCAGGTTTCGCGTCGGCCTTAGGCGCCCGTAATAGCGCTCCGCCAGCGGGCGCAGCTCGGCCGCGTTCACATCGCCAGCGACCACCAGGATTGCATTGTTCGGCGCGTACCATGTTTCGTAAAAACGCTGCGCCGTCTCGCGGTCGAGCGCATTGATCTCGTGCAACCAGCCGATCACGGGCGTGCCGTACGGATGATGCGGCCACAACATCGCCCGCATGCGCTCGCCGAGCACGGCGCCGGGATTGTTGTCGACGCGCTGGCGGCGCTCTTCGGCGATCACGTCGCGTTCGGAGGCGAATGTCTCGTCCGAAAACCGGAGATTACGCATCCGGTCCGCTTCCATGCGCATGACAAGTTCGAGCCGATCGCGCGCGATGCGTTCGTAATAGGCCGTGTAGTCCCAGGACGTGAACGCGTTGTCGTCGCCGCCATTGCGCGCGACAGTGCGCGAAAATTCGCCCGGCGCGATCTGGCGCGTACCCTTGAACATCAGGTGCTCGAAGAAGTGCGCTATGCCAGAATGGCCGCGCGGCTCGTCGGCGGCGCCAACGCGGTACCACACCATGTGCGTGACCACCGGCGCACGGCGATCGGTGATCACGACGACCTCGAGCCCGTTGCGCAGCGTGAAGGTTTCCGGACGCGGCAGCTCGCGCGCATGCGCGCCCGCTGCGAGCGCGAGCAACGATACAAAAGCTGCGATGAAACGCGCCGCCTTGTGCCCCACCCGCACCGGCTTGCTCAGGTCCCCGGCAGTTTGAAGCCGCCGCGATCGCGCTCGATCACGACCTGTCCACCGCCGGTGGCGCGGCGCACCGATTCGTCGCGTTGGATGCGCGCCGCTTCTTCTTCGGCATTGAGCGGCGCGGCAGCCTCAGCGCTGCTGCCGCCGAACGACAAGACGCGATCGACGAAATCCTGGTTGCGGCGGACGATGCCCTGGCTCTCGTAGTCGATCGTGTTGCGGATGTTGGGATCGACAGCCTCGGCGCCGGCATTCGCAACCAGCGAGCGCTCGCCCTGGCTGGCGCCCGGCGCGATCTCCTGGCCGAACAGCGCGGCGCGCGCTTCAGCGTTGGGCTGCGTCTCTTCAGGACGCGTCTCGCCTGGCCGCGGCGGACGCAGGGAATAATCTGGCGGAAGCGTCAGGGGCGCCTGCGTCACGACGCGGAATTCGTCAGGCGCCGTTCGGGTTGCGCCGATAGCGCGCTGCATGCTGGCGCAGCCGCTCGCCGCGGTCGCTGCCGCAAGGACAGCCAGCACCGTCATCGATTTGTTCATCGGACGCCCATCTCCCTAGTTCGCGCCGTTCTTAGCTGAGCCGGGCCGCTTCCGCCAAGCTGCGTTACCAGTCACGGGATCGCCCGCGAATAGGACCGTTCTGGGGCGAATCCGTCCGCTTTTCAGTTGCCCGGAGGGTTCGCCCGCCCCGCGAGTTTGGCCCGGAGCTGCGCCCAGGTTGTCCCTTTGCCGGGCTCGGTCTCCGTAAAGAACACCATATCGACGGCCAGCAGGATAGCTCCAACGGTAATGGCGGCGTCCGCTACGTTGAATACCC